>JARXAU010000129.1 GCA_029865675.1 Rhodoferax sp. | reverse complement strand
GTTGGTGACCGACCACGGCCAGTCCGCGCACCTCTTCCACATGGCCGGCGCTGTCGGTGATGACCCAGTGGCGGGCGATCAGCTGCGCAGTGACCTGGCCGGTGTTGCGCACGGTGATCGTGTAGGCAAAGGCATAGACGTTGTCAGAGGCCGAGGATTGCTCGGGCAGGTACTGGGTCTCGACCGAGCAGGTGAATTGGGCAGCGTTCATGGCTTCATCCTAGCAAGTCTCCTTAAAATCGGCGTTTTCCCATGCCCGGATCCACACTCATGTCCCGCACATATCGCATTGCGCCCAGCATCCTCTCCGCTGACTTTGCCCGCCTGGGCGAGGAGCTGAAAAACGTCATCGCCGCTGGCGCCGACTGGATTCACTTTGACGTGATGGACAACCACTACGTGCCCAACCTGACCTTCGGCCCGATGATTTGCAGCGCCCTCAAACCCCACTGCAAGACAGCATCCGGCGTGGCCGTGCCCATCGACGTGCACTTGATGATTTCGCCAGTGGACGCACTGGCCGCTTCTTTTGCGGATGCGGGTGCCGACCTGATCAGCTTTCACCCCGACGCCTCGGGCCATGTGCACCGCAGCATCCAGGCCATTAAAGCCAAGGGCGTGAAAGCCGGGCTGGTGTTCAACCCAGCAGAGCCGCTGGATGTGCTGGACTGGGTGATTGAGGACATTGACCTGGTGCTCATCATGAGCGTCAACCCCGGCTTTGGCGGCCAGAGTTTTATTGACTCGGCGCTGCGCAAGATTGAGGACGTGCGCCGGCGCATTGACGCCAGCGGCAAAGACATTCGCCTGGAGGTGGACGGCGGCATCAAGACCGACAACATCCGCCGCGTGGCAGACGCCGGGGCCGACACCTTTGTGGCCGGCAGCGCGATTTTTGGCAAGCCCAACTACAAGTCCGTCATCGCCCAGATGCGCCAGGCGCTGGCATAGGCGGGCGCTCGGCGGCAAGGCGCACGCCATGGCTCCCGACGTCTCCCTCATCTCCACCGTAGCCGCCGCCTTTGGCGTGGCCTTGGTGCTGGGCTTTGTGGCCGAGCGCTTCAAAGTTCCGTCTTTGGTGGGCTATTTGCTGGCCGGTGTTTTGATTGGTCCGGCCACGCCGGGCTTTGTGGCGGACGCGCACATTGCATCGCAGTTGTCCGAGATCGGCATCATGCTGCTCATGTTTGGCGTGGGCCTGCACTTTTCTCCGCAAGACCTGTGGTCGGTCAAAAAGATTGCCATCCCCGGCGCGCTGATTCAGATGGGCGCCACCACTGCCGCTGGGCTGTGGTTGGGCTGGCTGTGGGGCTGGTCGCTGGGCGGTGCCTTGATTTTGGGTCTGTCGCTGGCCTGCGCCAGCACCGTGGTGCTGCTCAAGGCGCTGGAAACGCGCGGCCAGCTCGACACCATGAATGGCCGCATCGCAGTGGGCTGGCTGGTGGTGCAAGACCTGGTGACGGTGCTGGCCCTGGTGTTGTTGCCGCCCTTGGCCGGCGTGCTGGGCGATGCCAACGGGCCCGCAGCAGACAAGCCGCTGTGGACGACGCTGGGCAAAACCCTGCTGGAGGTGGGCGCCTTCATGGCGCTGATGTTCATCGTGGGCAAGCGCGCCTTGCCCTGGTTTTTGTGGCAAGTGGCTAAGACCGGTTCGCGCGAGCTGTTTACCCTGGCGGTCGTCGCCACCGCCATTGGCATTGCTTTTGGCGCAACCAAGTTCTTTGGAGTGTCGTTTGCGTTGTGCGCGTTTGTGGCCGGTGTGGTAATGCGCGAGTCGGAGTACAGCCACCGCGCCGCCGAAGAAAGCCTGCCGCTGCGCGACGCGTTTTCGGTGCTGTTTTTTGTGTCGATTGGCATGGCGGTCAACCCCAACATTTTGCTAGACCATCCCTTCCAGGTGATGCTGGTGGTCTTGATCGCTATCTTTGGCAATTTGATTGCGGCGCTTGTGGTCGTGCTGGCGCTCAAGTACCCGCTGAACACCGCGCTCTCGATTGCGGTGAGCTTGGGGCAGATTGGCGAGTTTTCCATCATCCTGGCCGGGCTGGGCCTGGGCTTGGGTTTGCTGCACAGCGACGGGGTGAGCTTGATCTTGGCGGCGGTGCTGATGTCCATCTCGCTCAATTCGTTTTTGTTTGCCGCCATTGAGCCGCTGCGCCGCTGGGTGCTGCGCAAATCGGCCCTAGCGCGCCGCCTGGAGATGCGCCAAGACCCGTTTGCCGAACTGCCCCTGTCCACCGACCGCAAGTTCTTAGAGGGCCAGGTGGTGCTGGTGGGCTATGGCCGCGTGGGCCGGCGCATTGCCCAGGCCATGGACGCGCGCAATATTCCCTATGTGGTGGTGGAACAAAACCGCGAGGTGGTGGAAAGCCTGCGCAAGGCCGGGCGCGCCGCCGTATCGGGCAGCGCGGCTGAGCCCGAGGTGCTGATTCAGGCGCACATTGCCCAAGCCGCCATGCTGGTGGTGGCCACGCCCGACAGCCTGCACTTTCGGACCATGGCCGACACCGCGCGCACGCTCAACCCCGGCATTGAAATCATCCTGCGCTCGCACAGCGAAGACGACACGGTGCTCTTGACCAATGAGGGCATTGGCACGGTGTTCTTTGGCGAAGAGGAACTGGCCAAGGGCATGGCGGCGCATGTGGGTAGCCGCTTTGGCGGGTGATAGAGCTTTGGTAATGGAGCTTTGGTGATGGAGCTGTGGTGGTGGCGCTCTGGTGCTGGAGGTCGTCAACGCGGTTAAGCTGCGGCCAGCTATGAGCACCGACTTAGACCCTTTGGCCCTGGCCCGCGCGCAATGGCGCTGGCGCGGCAAAGACCGCCCGCCATTTGCGGCTGTGCCTGCGCCAGGCCAAGTGTCGGTGTGGGACTTTCCGCGCCCGCCCGCGCTGTTGCGCGACACGCGCGAGATCGTGGTGTGCTGGGGCGGGCAAGAGATTGCACGCACACGCGGCGCCCGGGCGGTGCGAGAGACGGCCCACCCACCTACTTATTACTTGCCCTTGGCCGACGTGCGCACCGGGCTGCTAGTAGCCGCAGGCGGGGGCTCTGTATGTGAATGGAAAGGGCCTGCGCGCTACTGGGACTTGGTCCATGGTGCCGGCCGCTTGCGCCAGGTGGGATGGAGCTATCCGCACCCCTTGCCCGGCGCCGAGCCACTGGCCAACTGCGTGGCCTTTTACGCCCACGACCTTGACTGCACCGTGGACGGCGCCAGGGTAACGCCGCAAGCAGGCAGCTTTTATGGCGGCTGGATCACCGCCGATTTGGCCGGCCCGTTCAAGGGCGAGCCGGGCAGCGGGGGCTGGTGACGGGGGTGAGATACGGACTACGTGCAGCCTGGGTGCTGCGCAAACCCATGGTTGGGGGGTGCTGCGCACCTTCATGAAGTTTGGCCTCTGCAATAGCTGCCATTTTCAGTTTTCGATGGACACAGTGCGACAAGGTGCACGAGGGGTCATCAAGTCGGCTTGACTTCGAGCGAGAGTTGGATACGCTCTACCCACTACACAGTAATACTGCGCAACATGCAAGGAACACACACCATGGCACCGACCACACTCCGTGCTTCTTATTCCATCTCGGCTCCAACGCTTCAGCGCTTCAATGCAGTGGTGCCGCCAGGTGAGCGCAGCCGGGTGATAGAGGCGTACATGCAACAAGCCCTTGTGGCCAAAGAACAAGAGCTTGAGGCCATCGCGGCCGCATTCATGAGTGATCCGGCGAATGCCGAAGCGATTGAAGACGAGAAATTGTGGGATGTCACCATCGGTGATGGCCTCGAAAACATCCCGGTATAACGCCCTCGGCCTATGGAATTCAAACGCGGTCAGATATACAGATTCGACCTTGAGCCTGCTCGTGGAAGTGAGCAACAAGGGATTGCTCGCCCGTGCGTTGTGCTTTCGCTCACGCCCTTTAACAAACAATTCCGCACCATTGGGATTGTTCCGCTTTCATCGTCGGCAAAGGTCTATGAACCCGTCTCCCTGGCCATGCCATCGGCGGGAGACAGCTCCGTTGCGCTGGTGTATCAGTACAGAACGGCGGATAAAACACGGGCTGGCAAGTATGTTGGGGAGATTTCCCCGCCAGACATGGTGCGGCTCGAAGGGGCATTGCGTCAATATCTTGGCTTGTAGACCCTGCGTACATTCTTAAACTTCACTCCGTTTTCTGAACGGTTTCTCCATAAGCAGCGCGTCGAGTTTTTGAAGCTGCGCTAGAAGATGAAGAACAAAGCCATGGCGGCAGTTTTTACGCACCTTCATGAAGTTTGGCCTCTGCAATGGCTGCCATTTTCAGTTTTCGATGGACGCAGTGCGGCAAGGTGCACGAAGGGTGATCAAGTTTTCCTTTAGCTCTCGTACCACTATAAGGTTCTCAGCAAGGTAGAAAAATCGCATAAAGGCCCGTGTATGCGCCACCATGAAAGGTCGTTGTAACGTTTTTTTGGGGAAACGATAAAACGCACATTAGGGCAGGCAACCAGGTCGGATTGACTTGGTTTGACTTGGTTGGATAGTTGAATACAATGTAGGAAATCTAACTTTCCGACGATGAGGACAATGAACATGCCTGAAATCAGAATGCGGCCAAAGCACCAGGTGACACTTCCTGCCAACATCGTCCGGCAAGCAAAGCTCTCGCTAGACGACAGGCTCGAAGTGAGTTACACCAATGGGGTAATTGTCTTAACACCACGGCCAAATGCAGCAGTTGTCCAAAAATTTGATGTCATGGCCTATGCAGGCATTGGCAAGGGTGTTTGGGGCAGCACCTCAGACGAAGTGAATAAATACATCAATGACCTACGCGCGTAATGAAGAGATTTGGGCAACAACTCCGCCTGATGGCGGGAAAGCGCGTTTACATTGACACAAACATCTTCATTTACTTTTTTAATAAGTGGGACAAGGGCTTTCCACTTGTTGCAGATTTCATAGAGGCATGTGCGAATCGTCAGATTTTTGGTGTGGCCAGTGAGCTGGTCATGGCAGAAATTTTGGTGCAACCCTACCGCGAAAGACACCTTGAAACAATAGCCCAAGTCAAAGGATTTTTTGGGCAAAAGGACTTTCTCCATGTGTGTGAGCATCAGAGTGGATTTATGAACGAATCGGCAATGCTCGCAGGGGAGTTGGGAATGAAGTTAATTGACGCTATGCATTTTCATACAGCCATAGCCAATCGCTGCGATTTTCTTATCACGCATGACCAGAATTTCAAATCAACCAGGGGAGTGGAGGTTGTCCAACTCCAAGACTTTATTGGCTAGCCATACAAAGCCACTATTCGGATTCATCAAAGCGAGTGAAAACCACGGAAGAGTAAGAAATGGAGGCCATCGCGGCCCCATACATG
>JARXAU010000128.1 GCA_029865675.1 Rhodoferax sp. | reverse complement strand
ACGTGGGTACGGAATCGCTGTGGTGCATGTCGAGCTGAATGCGCTCGTAAAACAGATTCAAAAAAACTAACTGCAAACGACGAACGTTTCGCACTCGCTGCTTAATAACCAGTGAGCCTAACAACAGCAGGCCGATGGGCTGGGCAAGGGTGATGGGGTGAAAACCGCATCGTCCAGGCTGTGAGGTCATTCACATCGGCTGGCGCTAAACCGGGTACCTTGGTTTGGAGCAAGACAATAGGGTACTGGCGATGGTGAAAGCGTGTGGCTGCGCGTTCACCCGGGCAAGACCCAAATCAGACCACTAAACATGTAGATCTGCTCGAAGATGGCTTGCGGACGCGGGTTCAAATCCCGCCAGCTCCACCAATAAAGGAAAAACCAACCCCTCGGGGTTGGTTTTTCTCCTTCTACCGCGCGTTGGTGCGGGCTCCTGCGGAAGCCCGCGGGTTCTGGCGGAAAGCCAAGTGCTAGCTGTGACGCCGAGACCGGGATTCCTGGTCATGGTGATGGCTGGCAAGGCGGAGCCGAGCAACCCCCTTACCGCTTGGATGACCACGTGCCTGCAAAGCTCCGGCAGTTCACCACTGCCCTGATTCGTTTACTTGAGTGCGGATTTAACGGCTTCCAGACCGTCTTTGCCGTCAAAAGTCTTGACACCCGTGAGCCACTTATCCAGCACGCCAGGGTTCTTCTTCAGGTAATCTCTCGCGGCTACGTTAGGTTTGACTTTATTCATGATGGGAACCATCACCTGGTTCTCCATCTCTGGCGTGAACTGCAGGTTTTTCACGAATGCGGTGGCGTTGGGGCAGCGCGTCTCAAACGAGGGCGGCATGATGGTGTACACCTTGGCCTCGCCGTAATTGGGTCCAAAGACATCGTCTCCCCCCTGCAAATACTTCATTTTCATTTGCACATTCATGGGATGCGGTTCCCAGCCAAGGAAAACAATAGCTTTTTCGCCCTTGATGGCACGCTGCGTAGCGACGAGCATGCCCGCTTCGGAAGTCTCGATCAGCTTGAAATTCTTTAGGCCGAATTGGTTGTCCTTGATCATTTTGGCAATCAGCGCATTGCCGTCATCGCCCGGCTCGATGCCATGGATTTTCCCGTCCAAGTCCTTCTCAAACTTGGCGATGTCTCCAAACGACTTGAGCCCTTTTGCATACAAGTAGTCCGGTACGGCAAGCGTGTACTTGGCGTTGACCAAGTTGGGGGTGGGCAAAACCTTGATTTCACCCGCCTTAACAAACGGTTCAATCATGTGCGTCATGGTGGGATTCCAGTAACCCAGGAAGACGTCAATCTGCTTCTTCTTCACCCCCGCCAGAACAATCGGTACCGATGCCATTGTCACAACCGGCTTGTACCCCAAACCCTCAAAGACTACCGATGCCATACCAGTCGTCGCCGCAATGTCGCTCCAGCCCACCTCAGCCAGGTGTACCTTCTTGCAACTCGCATCTTCAGCCAAAGCGACTTGCCCGGACAGCAACGCCATACCGGCTACGACCCCAACCAACTTTGAACTCAATTTCATATCTACTCCTGTTTGTTAATGAAAATAACTTCTCCGGGAAAACGCACTGCATCAAACCTGTTTCCCCTCAAAAGCGCCGCTCCGCGCATTGACCAGCAGCGCTTCGCGCAAGCTTTCGCGGTCGCCCGAATAGTCGCGGTCGATGGTGGATGTGCGCTGCGAGACAGCCCAGTCTGATGCTGCTAAGAGCGGGGCATCGGTGGCAGCTGGAAGATGACGACCCCGAATCAGGTCCGACATACGCTCCGCCAATGCCAAAGTGGGCGCATTCAAATCCCCGGCAGTTGCTTGAGGCATCACGGAGGCATCCACGACTCTTAATTGATCCACTCCGCGCACCCTCCCATCGGGGAGCGTTACTGATTCCTCGTCCGTGCCCATGCGGCAGGTACCACAAGGGTGATAAGCACTTTCCACATTGCGCTTGATGAATTCATCCAATTGGGCGTTACTGATGACCTCTGGCGAGGGTGCAAGTTCTCTGCTGCGGTAAGGTGTCATGGCCGTCTGAGAGAAGATTTCGCGGGTGTAGCGCACGCATGCACGAAACTCCAACAAATCATCGGGGTGAGTCATGTAATTGAAGCGCACACGAGGAAGGCTCTCGGGACTTGCGTCCCGCAGCCTCACCCATCCCCGGCTCTTTGACCGTTTGGTGCCAACATGAACCTGGTATCCATGTCCGGACGCCAATGTTTTTCCATCGTAAGAAATAGCCAGAGGCAGAAAGTGGAACTGGATGTCGGGGTAGACAATGCCAGCGCGGCTGCGAATATGTCCACCACTTTCAAAATGGTTTGTTGCACCTAACCCCTTCCGGGTCAGCAGCCACTGCGCGCCAATCTTGGCCTTGCCAAGCAATTTGACTGCTGGATACAAGGTGATGGGCTGAATGCACTCCTGTTGAATATAGAGCTCCAGGTGATCCATCAGGTTCTCACCAACTTCTGGGCTGTGGTGCACAACGCCTATGCCAAGGTCACGCAACTCTTGCTGGGGCCCCACACCGGACCGCTTTAAGATTGCAGGCGACATGATGGAGCCAGCCGACAAGATGACCTCCCTTCTCGCGCGAGCGGCTGTCATTTTCCCGCCCAAGGCAAATTGCACCCCCATAGCGCGTCGGTCTTCTATTTGTACTTTGTCGACCATTGCCCCAGTGATGACTCTTACATTGCCCCTGGCAATCGCCGGGTGCAGATAGGCTACAGCCGCACTACAGCGTTTACCGTTACCCACATTCATCTCCATGGGACCAAAGCCCTCGTGTTGGTGTTGGTTCATGTTCTCGCTAGCCGCATAGCCTGCTTGTACGCCGGCCTGCACAAATGCCTTGTAGAGCGGGTTTTTTTCACTTCCCCGCGTAACCTTCACAGGCCCATTTGTGCCGCGGAGCGGCCCCCCGCCGCGCACGTCCTCCAACCGTTGAAAGTAGGGCAATACATTGGACCAGCGCCAACCTTCCGCACCTAATGCCTCCCACAATTCGTAGTCCATTGGATTGCCCCGTACCCAGCACATGCCGTTAATAGAGGACGAACCGCCAAGACCTTTTCCCCTGGGCAAATTAATCACTCTTCCATCCAGACCTTGTTCCGGTTCCGTTGACATGCCCCAGTTGAAGCGCTTCGTGTTCATTGGAATCGAGAAAGCCGACGGCATTGAGATGATGGTTGCCCCATCGCTTCCACCTGCCTCCAAAACGAGGATGCTCAGGTTCCTGTCTTCCCCTAGCCGGTTGGCTACCACGCATCCTGCAGATCCCGCACCGATAACGATGTAGTCATAGGTACCCTCGTCGTGCACTGCGGTATCTGGTCCACGCGTATTCATTCGACGATGACGTAAAACTTGAGAAGCTCAACCGGTTGGCGCCAGATTCCTTTGAATCCCTTGGGAACCAAAAAAGAATCGCCTGGTCGAAAGGTTTCACTGATCAAATCATTTTCCAGCGTCACTTCTCCTTTCAAGATGATCATGAATTCATCGGACGGGTAACTGTCGTATCTCTCCGTGTAGGCCGTTGAACGCCAAATTCCTGCGCGCAGTTTCGCTTCAGGGCGCTTGAAATAGGCAAAGTCCTGCCCCAAAGGCAATCCCGATAAAAGTTCCGCGTACTCCAGCGGGGTGTCGGGCAAGCTCTGCCAGTTGTCGGGGCCGGTCGGCGAAAAACGGATGGGTGCGGTCATGAATGTTCCTGAAAGTCTGCTGGATTGCACGGTGCAAATCGCCCCTTGCGCAGTCCAACCTTACCTATTGGTGGCCGGAATCCACAAGTGATAAGATTTCTGCGGGTGTAACTTAAAGTTAACTAAAGGCATGCAGGGATGAGAAAATGGCGCTCGCTTACGTCGTTGCGTGCTGTAGAAGCCGTCGCTCGCACGGGCAGCGTTACTGCTGCTGCTGCCGAGTTGCACGTCACCCACCCTGCAATCAGCAAGCAAATAGCGCTACTTGAGCAAGATATGAGGTGCGTCTTGTTTGAGCGCTCGGGTAACCGTATCCGTTTGACTGATGCAGGGGACGAGCTTTATGCCGGTCTGAAGCAGGCCTTCGACCTGATTTCTTCAACAACTGAAAGCGTTGCAAGACGCTCGGTGCAAGGACACCGCGTGCGACTTTTGGTTTGCAGGGATTTCGCGTCCGGCTGGTTGGCAAGCCAGGTCGGTGTTTTTTTGGTCGCCAACCCGGGCATTTCAGTGGAGATCACAACTGAAACGAACGGCAATTTCAGGCCAGGCGAAGACTTTGACTTTTGCATTTTTTATGGCATGCATGGACAGCATCAAAAGGGCGCACTGGCCGAAAGCGAACTATGTCGCTGGATCGATATGCCGGTTTGCACGCAGGCTTTTGCAGATCGCTATCTGCAGCCGGGGCAGCGTGTGTCCGACGCCCCTTATTTGATCGATAACAATTACGACGTCTGGGACGAGTGGTGTCAATACGCTGGCTTTGACCCAGGTGGTCCTCGTACTCACTCCACCTTGTTAAATGAAACCACGATGTGCGTATCCGTTGCAGCATCTGGCGGAGGTTTGACTATTGGTGACACCTTCCTAACGCTGCCCTTGGTTCTTCTCGGCGTGTTATTAGTCCCCTTTTAATTTGGCGTGGTCAGTGCAACAAACTATTCCCTCTTTGCGTCTAAAAAATCAGAAAAGTCGACAGCCGCAAACCGATTCGAACAGTGGCTGAGGGCATCGGTAGCCTCCTACCAATCGCGAGTGCTCGAGCAACTGGCAATGCGCAACATTCAGGTCATAGAAAGATGATCTACCACCCGCAACGCCAAGGCCAACTCCATCATTTTTCTTCGCGCCATTGACTGCCGCAGTAACCAAACAACCTGTACTCACACCACCGATGACCTGCAACGACTGATGAAGGGCGTTGGACTAGACCGGCGGATGGGAGACTGTCGGAGCCATCCCAAAACAGCCCGTTGGGCAGCGACGTGGGCTTATTGCGGTAGCGCCAAAACCAAGGACGCGTGGTCCAGCGTCGCCACGGCGCTTGAACCCACCTTGAGCGTCGCGCCCGGCGCGCAAAAGCCCACCAGCTGCAGGCCCGAGGGCAAGGCAAGCGCCACTTCGCCGCCGAGTTTGGAGCGCGTCGCGCGGCTTACCCGACCCAGAAGGAGGTTCAGGTCCGCACGGGGCTCGGCGCTGGTCGCCACCGTCACCCCCGTGGCTTTGAACAAGGCAAGCACGGACAGGCCCGCGCGGAGGTTGAGCAGCTCCGCGCTCTCGTGGGTGATGCGTGAGCACAGCAGTGTGGCGTCAGCCAAGCGCAAGTCCACCCGAACTGCCCCCGCCTGTTTTCGAATGGCGGCCACGGTGCAGGGCAGTTGGTTGCGCATGCTGGTGCGCAAACCCAGCGCCCACAGTGCAGACGGGCCGTCAGGCGACGCTGCGCCGCCGGGCTGCGTTTGCAGCAATTGCAGGCGCGCCTCCTGCATCTTTTGTGCAACGTTGAGCAGGCTGCGTCCGGCGTCGGTGAGGTGCGCGCCCCCCCCACCCGCGCCGCCGACCAGCTTCTCCACCAAAGGCATGCCCGCAAGATTGCTTAGTGTGTCAATAGCCTGCCAAGCGGCCTTATAGCTCACCCCTGCAGCGCGGGCTGCTTGCGATATAGAGCCCACGTCCGCGATGCGACGCAGGATGTCCAAGCGCCTGTCGGTGCTTGGGTGGCCGAGGGCATCGGTGATGTGGGGTGCGCGCTTGGACATGTGCTGGCTTTGTGCTTGCTAAAAATGCGCTGGATATACTTCGCTATTCTTTTTAGGAATAGCGATTATTCATGAAGACTTTCTTCAAACGCGTGGCATGGGCGCTTTCAGCGGCCCTAGCAGCCGCATTAGCGCTTGGCAGCTCCGCCCGTGCCGATAC
>JARXAU010000211.1 GCA_029865675.1 Rhodoferax sp. | reverse complement strand
ATGTCGGCCTTGAGCGTGTTCCAGTACTCCATGGTGTCGCCGTGGGTGGTGTCGGTGTCGTAGGCCGCAGCGTAGACGCCCGAGACCTTGCTGGTATCGGCCCGGTGGCGGCCAAAGGCCACTTCCAGCGCGTCGCTCACCTCGCCCACGGTAGCGCGCAGGCGCATGGCCTGGATGCTCAAGTCCAGCAAATTGCCGCCATGGCCTGCCGCATAGGTGAGCGCGTCCAGCGCAGCCTCGACGGCCACGGCGTCGCGTTGGGCCTTGATGGTGTTCAGGCGGGCAATCTGGCCTTCGCGCACGGCCACGTTGTCAATGTCGCGGGCCTCAATCGCGTCCTCGGTTTTGAGCTTGTATTTGTTGACGCCCACGATCACGTCTTTGCCACTGTCAATGCGTGCCTGCTTCTCAGCGGCAGCGGCCTCGATTTTGAGTTTGGCCCAGCCGCTGTCCACCGCCTTGACCATGCCGCCCATGGCCTCCACTTCTTCGATGATGGTCCAGGCCGCGTCCGCCATGTCCTGGGTGAGCTTTTCCATCATGTAGCTGCCGGCCCAGGGGTCGATCACATTGGTGATGTGGGTTTCTTCCTGGATGATGAGCTGGGTGTTGCGCGCGATGCGCGAACTGAACTCGGTGGGTAGCGCAATGGCTTCGTCAAAGCTGTTGGTGTGCAGGCTTTGCGTGCCGCCAAACACCGCGGCCATGGCCTCAATGGTGGTGCGCACCACGTTGTTGTAGGGGTCTTGCTCGGTCAGGCTCCAGCCGCTGGTTTGGCAGTGGGTGCGCAGCATCAGCGATTTGGGCGACTTCGCGTCAAAGCCTTTCATGACGCGGCACCACAGCAGGCGCGCGGCGCGCATCTTGGCAACCTCTAAATAGAAGTTCATGCCGATGGCCCAGAAGAAGCTCAGGCGCCCGGCAAATTCGTCCACATCCAGGCCGCTGGCGATGGCGGTTTTGACGTATTCCTTGCCGTCGGCCAGGGTGAACGCCAGTTCCAGCGCCTGGTTGGCGCCCGCTTCTTGCATGTGGTAACCCGAGATCGAGATCGAGTTGAATTTGGGCATGTTCTTGGCGGTGTAACCAATGATGTCGCCAATGATGCGCATGCTGGGCTCAGGCGGGTAAATGTAGGTGTTGCGCACCATGAACTCTTTGAGGATGTCGTTTTGGATGGTGCCACTGAGCTGCGCCTGCGACACGCCCTGCTCCTCTGCCGCCACGATATAGCCCGCCAGCACCGGCAGCACCGCGCCGTTCATGGTCATGGACACCGAAACTTTGTCCAGCGGAATCTCGTTGAACAGGATCTTCATGTCTTCCACCGAGTCAATGGCCACCCCAGCCTTACCCACGTCGCCGGTCACGCGCGGATGGTCGGAGTCATAGCCCCGGTGGGTAGCGAGATCGAAGGCCACCGACACGCCCTGACCGCCGGCGGCCAGCGCCTTGCGGTAGAAGGCGTTCGACTCTTCGGCGGTCGAAAACCCGGCGTACTGGCGAATCGTCCAGGGCCGCACCGCGTACATGGTGGCTTGCGGGCCTCGCAAGTAGGGCTCGAAACCGGGCAGCGTGTCCGCGTAGGGCAGATTGGCGGTGTCCGCTGCTGTGTACAAGGGCTTGACCGCAATGCCGTCGGGCGTGATCCAGTTCAGGGCATCCACATTGCCGCCGGAGGCGGATTTAGCGGCAGCCTTGTGCCAATCGTCCAGGGTGGCGGTTTTGAATTCGGGGGGCGTGGAGCTCATGGCAGGGTCTTTGAAAGCAGGAATTGACGGGTGAGAGGCATCATATCATTCATAATTATTAATTCAAAACCTTCAACCGACTTACAATTTGCGCTATGTCCGCCCTCACCCTGACCCCGCGCGCGCTCTACGAAGAAGTGGCCGAGCTGCTGCGCCAGCGCATTTTTTCCAACCAACTCGCCCCCGGCAGCTGGATTGACGAGCTCAAGCTGGCCGAGGAATACGGCATCAGCCGCACCCCTCTGCGCGAGGCGCTCAAAGTGTTGGCCAGCGAGGGCTTGGTGACCATGAAAGTGCGCCGCGGCGCCTATGTGACCGAAATCAACGCCAAAGACCAGCGCGATGTCTACCACCTGCTGTCGCTCTTAGAAGCCGACGCCGCCAGCGTGGTGGCGGCCAGCGCCAGCGCCGAGCAACTGCAAGACCTGCAAAGCCTGCACCAGGCCTTGGTGGCTGCGGTGGCAGACACCGACGAGTTTTTCGAGCTCAACGAACGCTTTCACATGCGCCTGCTAGAAATCGCCGACAACCGCTGGCGCGACCAGCTGGTGGCCGACTTGCGCAAGGTGATGAAGCTCAATCGCCACCACTCGCTGCTTAAAAGCGGGCGCGTGGCCGAGTCCCTGCGCGAACACCAGGCGCTGATGGACGCGCTGCTGGCGCGCGACCCAGCGTTGAGCGCCCAGCGCATGCGCGAGCACTTTGCCAACGGGCTGGAGGCGGCGCGTTAAGCGTGAACTTCTGCGCCGCGCTCCAGCGCCCCACGCGCCAACTTCCAAACCTCGCGCGGGGCCAAAGGCTTAAGCCGGTGGTCGCTCCAGACTTGGCGCCACAGGCGCGCGCCGCGTTGGCCGTGGTACAGGCCCAGCATTTGGCGGGCAATGGCGTACCAAGGGCAACCGTCCTCGGCATACGCGCGCTCCATATAGAGCACCATCGCCTCTTCCACGGCCTCGCGGCTGGGCAAGGGATGGTCATCATTGAAAAATACGGCGTCCCAGCTGCTTAAGAGCCAGGGGTTGTAATAGGCCTCACGCCCGAGCATGGCCCCATCGGCGTGCTGCAGGTGCTCGGCAATTTGGTCGTTGGTTTTGATGCCGCCGTTCACCGCAATCGTCAAGTCCGGAAAATCGGTTTTGAGCTGGTAAGCCAAGTCGTAACGCAGCGGCGGGATTTCGCGGTTTTCTTTGGGGCTCAGGCCTTGCAGCCAGGCATTGCGGGCGTGGACGATGAACACCTGGCAGCCGGCCTGGCTGACCTGGCCTACAAAGTCGCGCACAAAGCCGTAGCTTTCCTCCTTATCAATACCGGTGCGGTGCTTCACCGTCACCGGCACATCCACCACGTCCAGCATGGCCTTCACGCCGTCGGCCACCAGCGCAGGCTCGTTCATCAGGCAAGCGCCAAAGGCGCCGCGCTGCACCCGGTCGCTGGGGCAGCCGCAGTTGAGGTTGATTTCGTCATAGCCCCACTGCGCGCCCAGGCGGGCGGCGGCAGCCAGATCGGTGGTGTCGCTGCCGCCGAGTTGCAGCGCCAGCGGTTGTTCTTCTGCGTTAAATCGCAGGTGGCGCTGCACATCGCCGTGCATCAGCGCGCCGGTGGTCACCATCTCGGTATACAGCCGGGTGTGGCGGGTGAGCAGGCGGTGGAAGTAGCGGCAATGGCGATCCGTCCAGTCCATCATGGGGGCGACGCTGAGGCGCCAGGGCGAAATCAAGGGGCGTAACGGCGTCATGGCCCGATTATCCCCAAGGTCATTCCGGCATTCATGCGACTTGCGGCGTGGGGCAAGCGCCCCGCTGTGTCGTTTCCCTGGAACGCCCAGTGTTGCTGATTCGGTTCCCCATGCTCACAATAAAACCACCAAAAAAAACAGCGAATAATTTTTATTTTTTAAAAAAAATAATACTTTTGTTTAATTTAACCCATTTAGGGGGTAGCAAGGGTGTTCGCCCTATTGCAACAAGTTTGCCTTTCGGTTAGGTTGGAACAAGCACAACTGGCAAAGGCTTCGCTCTGATATTTTTCAGAGGACAAGCGAAGCAGGCCACCCCTATGAACTCAACCCCACATTCGTCGTATGAATCGTCCGACCCCGCCTTTTCGCCACCTTTCAAACGGGGCGTATCCGCCGATATTTTTGGCTCCATCGGCCTCAATGCCGGAGAACTAGACCGCGTTCAAAAGCTGATTTTTGTACCGCGGTCCATCAAAAAAGGGCAGCTTTTGTTCCAGGCTGGCCAAAAATTCAGCGAGATATTTGCGGTACGTTCCGGCAGCTTCAGGTCGGGTGTGGTGCCACACGACGGAGATCTGAACGTCACCGGCTTTCAGCTCCCTGGCGACATGGTGGGTTTTGATGGCATTGCCACGATGCGTTACGCGTGCGAGGTGCAAGCACTAGAAGACAGCGAAGTGAGCGCCATGACGTTTGAACACGTGGCAACGCTATCGCGCGAGTTGCGCCCGGTGCAGCGCCTCTTTCTGCAAATGATGAGTGCGCAGTTAGTGCGCGACAGCGAGGTATTGGTCATGCTGGGCAGCTTGAAGGCCGAGGAACGTGTCGCGGCCTTTTTACTCAAACTGTTCGAACGTATGGAGACGCGGGGGTTTTCGGCCACGGAGCTGGTGCTACCCATGAGCCGCCATGACATTGCAAGCTATCTGGGCCTGAAAACGGAAACCGTCAGCCGCGCATTTGCAGACCTGATTGCCCGCCGACTGATTGAGGCGCACCAAAGAAGCGTCACCGTGCTCAACCGGTCGGCGCTTTGTGCAATGGCAAAAGTGGCCCTGCCACAGGATTAATCTGGTAAGCCAGCGGCGTTGGGGCCTGAGCGAATGGCTCCACGCGACTGGCTCACAGCGCCTCGGCTGTAAGCAAAGGCTAGGCCGCGCACCAAGGCGCGGTGCGGCCTACCAATCCCATCCACAAGGCCCACGCGGCACTGGCGGCCAGCGCTGCGCCTGCCAGTCGCACACCCAGGCCTGCGCGTGTTGCGAGTGCAGGCGCGCCCCGCAGCCGTAACCAAACCCAAGGCCCAGCCACCATAGAGACGCCGGTTCCGAGGGCAAACAAGGCCATCACCATGGCCCCAGCCACTGCCGAGCCCGCCAAGGCCGCCACCATAAGCGCGGAGTACAGCAAACCACATGGCAGCAAGGCCCACAGGGTGCCCAGTACCCATGGTGCCCCGCCACTGCGCGCACCCAAAAGGCGGGCACGCTGCCAAAGTTGCTGACCCAGTTGCTCCAACCAAACGGGCTGCCGTGCATGGAGCAAGAGCCGCACACCCAGGACGAACGCAGCCACATGCAAAAGGCCCCAAAGCGGGCGCAGTGCCACAGAGTGCACGGTAAGCCAACCGAGGCCCTGCACCGAGGCCGCCGACAATCCACCAAGCACCGAATAACCCACAACACGGCCTCCCTGAAACAAGAAAAGTGCCTGATTTTTGCGCCCCCCCGCCGCTTGGCCCAGGCCAGCGCACGCTGCGCCGCACATGGCCACGCAATGCGGGCCACCGGCCAAGCCCATGAGCAGCGCTGTCCAAGCAAGGGGAAAAAGCGCTTCTGTCATGGGCTGAGGTCAAACAGACAAAAGGCTTTTTTGGACGGGTGGCTGAGCAATATGTCCGCAGATGAGCGCATGGCAGCGTTCTGATCAACCTGATTGACCGCTTGCAGGCACGCGGATTGTGGCAATCGGAGTTGGTGCTGCGCAAGTCGCGGGCGGAGATTGGGAGCTTTCTTGGCTTGAGGCTGGAGCCTGTGAGTCGAACCTTCTCGACGTTTGCGCAAAACGGTTTGATTGGAGTGGAGAAGCGCAATATCTGCATGGTGCGCAGCGACGTGCTGCGCGAAATCGCCGGCCGCGCGCACCGTACGTAAGGCACCTGGATTCACCCCAAAACATTTCATCCACATCGCTCAGTGGCCTTTGGGCGCGACCACCACACCGGTGGCGGCATGGTTGCGGGCTTGCGTGGCAGGGGCGAGTGATGTGGGGCTTTGGGGCGCAGCCTGGTTCACACCCCCACCTCTTTGGTGCGGGCTTTGATCAAGCACTGTGTCCATCCCGACATAGGCCAGATAAGCAGTGACAACGCTGGCGACGACCACCACAGCAGGGCCAGAGAGCACCAGCCAGACGTAGCCAAACCTCCACCAGGGTGGGACGGTTACGGAAGCAGTGGGGGCCATGGCTTTTTTCCTCAACGTGGAACAATAAATACGGCTTTTTCGATCACCACCGCAGTGCTGTCTTGGCCGTCAATTTCAAAATGAATAGGGTGCGAACCGGGGCTGACCTTCTCGATTGACACTTGCAATCGCACCACCACCCAGCGCGATTGCGCGGCATCGACCACCAAGTCGGGGTCGGTAAGCACCTTGAGGCCGGGCAGACCATCGGCCTGTATGTGCACACGCTGCGGTGTCTCTGAGGCGTTCATGATCTGCAGGCGAAACACGTTTTCAATCATGCCGCCCTCGACTTCACGCGCCAGCGACTTGCGGTCGCGCTCCACGTCCACCTTAAACGGCGGGCGCATTGACAAACTGACGAACATGGCAGCAATCAGTGTCCATACGATCAAGGTGTAGACGACCACACGGGGGCGAAACACATGGCGCAGGGTTTGGCTGTGGGTCCAGTGCTCGGTCACCGCGTTTTCGGTGGAGTATTTCACCAGGCCGCGCGGATAGTTCATTTTGTCCATGACCTCGTCGCACACGTCGGCGCAGGCGCCGCAGCCTATGCATTCGTATTGCAGGCCTTTGCGGATGTCGATGCCGGTGGGGCAGACCTGCACGCACAGGCTGCAGTCCACGCAGGCGCCCAAGCTGGACTGGGACAGGTCGAGCTTTTTGGAGCGCGCGCCGCGCGGTTCGCCACGCTCGGCGTCGTAGGTCACCACCAAGGTGTCCTTGTCAAACATGGCGCTTTGGAAGCGGGCATACGGGCACATGTGTTTGCAGACCTGCTCGCGCATAAAACCGGCGTTGCCATAGGTGGCAAAGCCGTAGAAGAACACCCAGAACGCCTCCCAGGGGCCCACGCCCAGCGTCATAAATTCGTGGGCTAGCACCTGGATGGGCGTGAAATAGCCCACAAAGGTAAATCCCGTCCACACGCCCACAGCCAGCCAC
>JARXAU010000124.1 GCA_029865675.1 Rhodoferax sp. | reverse complement strand
AGGCTGGCCAGAACCACCCAAAGTTAGGCGCTGAACGGAAGTCGTGTAAGGAACCGTCCACACCGGTGCTGCATTGTCCGCAACGGTAAACAGTCCACCCACCTGGGTCCAAGAGGCTAGGTCCCCCGGAACTGCCGCTGTACCTAAATCGATGTAAGCAAGCGATGCGCCAGTTTGACTCTGAACGTTGAGGTAGTTGTGGCCGCCGTCTACAACGGCTGCTACCTTTAAACTCGTGACAGTATTACCGTTGATCAACCCACTGAAGTTGAGCTTGTCGCCCAACTTCAGGTCGGTAATGCGGTCTGCGCCAGCTTTGGTGTTGGCGGTATCTCCGGCGTTAAAGACGAAGGTATTTACGCCAGCTGCCCCAGTCAGCGTATCTTTGCCTGCGCCACCCGCAATGGTGTCCTTGGCTGCGCCACCCGAAATCGTGTCGTCACCCGCGCCAGCGGTCAATATGTTGCCGTTGTCAGTACCGGTGATGTGCAGAGAGCCGGTGTAAGCGGCAGCGCTCACCTCGAGGGTTGCGCTTTGCAAGGCTTGCCCGGTGATTTCGAGCACAGCGCCGAAAGAAGCCGCAGCGCTGGCGCCCAGGGTAAGGCTGTAGACACCCTGGTCTGCCGCCAATTCAATGCGTTCCACTGCGCGGATCTTGGTCCACTCGGTTTGCGTCAGGGTCTGCGCCGAAACCAGCCGGATGGTATCGGTACCGCTGCCGCCCGCCATGGAAACCATGGCCGCAAACTCGCTCACACCATTACCCGCTCCAACCACAAAGGTGTCATTGCCCTTGCCGCCCTTGAGCACGTCGGCGCCGCCGCCGCCGGTGATGGTGCTGCCGAAGTTATTGCCAATTAAGGTGTTGGCCGCGCTGGAACCCACCAGGCTGACCGAGGTATTGGTCGAGAGCGATGCGTCAATGTTTTTAACCGCAAACACATTCCCACCGGTAATGCTGACCGGTGCACCGTTAGCCAAAACGCGAAAAGTCGTCAAGTCCGCCGTCACTGCGCTTGACTTGGGATCGCCGGTAAACACCAAAGTCTGCACCGCGCTAACGGCGCGCACGGCTGCAAAAGGCGACTGCTGCAAGGTAAGCGTCACGCTCGTCGCCACGCTGGTAGCGGCGCCAGCAGCAAGCCCTGAGTTATCGGTTACCGTGTAGACCACCACACGAGTTTCCCCACCTACAACGCTGGCACTTGTTGTGAAAGACACACCGCGCAGCACCGACTCCAAATTTGCCTGCGATAGGGTTTGCCCCGCGCCCACGGGCGCAATGTTTAACACTCCGTTTGCATAGGTGGCTGAAAAGTTGGAGGACGCCAAAGTTTGGCTTGCGGCTGCGCTCAGATAAAGCTTGTCACCGGTTTTCATCCCTGCGCTGATCTCAACCTGCGCAGCGACAAAACCACTGCTGTCAATGTCCGACACACTGGCCTGCGGCGACAACAAGGCGGAGCCAGCACTCGCCGCATACAGCGCCTGGGCCGGTAGGATGCTGCTCAGGCTCACCACCGGCAGGTCATTCACTGCAATAACGCTGAACTGGTAGCTGGCCTGTGCCGCCAGGGCACCACCCAAACCACTGGCACCGCCGTCGTTAACGCTAATGGTCAATTGTTCGCGCGCAGCAGGAGTGTCTGATGTGTTGGAGTAGGTCAGCGATCCAGCGCTACCGTCCAAAATTTTGCCGATGGCTGCAACCGTGCCGGTCAACGTGACGGAAGCCGTGCCGCTACCGGCCACCGTTGCACCCGAGATTCCAGGCCCAGCGTTGATTTGCCCCGCCCCCACCGCTATGGTCACAGCAATAGTGTTCGTTCCAGAGTCAATGTCACCGACCACAAAGCCCAGACCGGCCAAGGACAAAGCGGTTTGCTCGGTCACACTGGGCAGATTACCGCCCAGCTTATTGATGGTGGGTGCATCGTTGACCCCAACCACTGCCACAGTGCGCGTGATAGCCCCTGAAACCTTCGTGCTGGCGTCGTTCGAATTGTCAGTAACGGTAACCGCGATCTGGCGCGCAACAGTGCTTGGGCTGTCCGACGAATTGCTAAACGTGACGGTACGCAGCACGCTTTGGTAGTTTGCCAACGAAGCGTCGCCTGTGATCGTCAGCACACCGCCAGAGAAGCTTGATGTCAGTCCACTGCCGTTGGGCAATGTGACTGACAACAAGTCACTGGCATCGAACCCGGCACCGATCGCAATGCGCGCGCTACTCAATGAGGTACTGTCGATATCAGTAACCCGAAGCCCCGCCAGTATTTCCACTGGCGTCGCACCTTCCGTGAAACTGTAAGACAGCCCATTGGGCGCAATCACCGGAGCGTCATTGACGGCAATAACCGGCACCGTGATCGTGCTGGCCAAGCTGTTGATGCGGCTGTCTGCGGGATCTACGACGACATAGGAAATCTTGACGTCTTTGGCATAGTTCTCGCTCAGCGCCAAATTGAGCACGAGTTTGCCGTTGGCGCCTAACTGCAACACATCTCCATTGAGACCTAGCACCACGGGCTTGGTTCCCACCGCCAAACTTCCGCCGGTAACTGACACGATACGTACTGCGGTAGGCGCAACTCCGTCCGAATTAACCAAATTCAGACCCGATATGGTGATCCTCGACGTCACATCCTCGGTGCGAGCGGCCAAGACCAACGCGCCGCCGGCCTCTGGCGGATCGTTGTCCAAAACCGTGAGGTTGATCGTGCGACTGTCGGGCGCGGACCGGGTGTCGCCGTCGTCTGCAGTGACGGTGACGGTTGCGGTGGCAACGTCTAAACCGGCTTTGAACGTCAGGCTGTCCAGCGCAGCGTTCAAGTTAGCCTTGTCACCCGACAGCGTGATCGTTGTGACGCCATTGGACACGGTGTCAGTGCGGCCCACTGACAGGTCTTTCAAACTCAGCCCGAAACCAACAACGCCCCCGGTGGCGGACAACTTCAAGGTCAGATTGCCGCTGTCCAAGTCGCTTACCTGAATGCCGTTCAATGTAGCTAAATTGCCTGCAGACACTGTCAAGTCTTCCGGCACCACCAGTGCGGTGGGGGCGGCGTCCGCACTGCCGGCTGTGTTTGCAGTGACAGCGTCGGGCGTCAATGCGTCGTCATCAGTCACCGAGGCTGTGATGCTGACATCACCCGCAACGGCAGTAATCGTCAGGCTATCTAGCGCCAGATTGACCGCCAGCGCAGTGCCCGTCAAGGTCAGGCCACCGTCGTCCTCTTGGATCATTCCCAGCCCGGTGGGCAACACAGAAACGTCCAAAACGCCGCCGGTAGGCGTTAAGCGAACCGTGAGCGTGTTGTCGTCCAAGTCGGCCACATGAAAACCAGCCACCAAGGTTTCTAGCCCTGCCATCAGCTTTGGCAGACTGGCAGGTGCCTCGATAGTGGCCACATGGTGCAAGCCCATGGCAATGTCGGCCACACCCTCTACGGGTTTCGCGCCGGTGGCGTCCACTGCAGAGAAGGCCAGGTAAGCCGATGTTTCGGTGGCGGGCACCTGCACTCGTAAAGCGTCGAGCTGCAGCTGAAGTTCAGCCAAGGTGCCGGTCAGTGTCAGTACGCTGTTAATGCCGTCGCTGGAGCTCGAGGTGGTCACGCCTGCGACGGTCGTGTGCAACTCCACGCCAATGACAGACTTGACGGTCAATGTCAGGCTGGCGCCTGTCTTGTAGTAGTCCAGCAATACGCCAGGGATGGCAGTAGACGCACCCGCTACCAGGTCGATCGCGTCCGGCAGTGTGAAGGTGGGAACAAAGGGGTCGTCATTAATGGTGGAGAATCCGCGCGTCAATGACCCGGCGGCATTTCCAAAGGCATCAATCAGCTGGGTCTGGCCCAGCGGGTCTGTCAAGATGACGCTGAAGTTCTCTGTCAGCTCCTTGACATCGTCGCCCTGAACCATGATGGTTAAGGTCAAGCTTTCTTGTCCCGCCACAAAGGTCACTGTGCCGCTGGGAACTACGCGGCCGGCAAAGTCAGTAGCGTCAACACCCGTGCCCGTAGCCAGGTTGTACCGCAGTACAACGACGCAATCGGTGTTGCCGCCACGGGTGAGGGTGAGGTTGAAGGCGGTGGTTGTGTCAGCGGCGCCTTCAAAAAGACCCTCTGCGGACGTGGAGTTCGTGGCGTCAATTGACACACGGGCCGGGACGATGACACCGGTGACCGCATCCGCAATCGCTTGTTCGAGCGGTGTCTTCCCGCTGGTGGCATCCGCAACCAAAAGCGCGGGCTGTTTCCCGCCGTTGGCATACGCTTCCAGCGCGTCTTTGATGGAGCTGCCTTGGGTAGCGCTTTGCACCTTGATCGCGTCTGTCAAAACGGCGATGGCGTCGCCCGAAGTCTCCAAGACACCGCTGACCGCGTTGATGGCGGTATTTGCGGTCGCCAACACGTCGCCAAGGTAATCGACGGCGGTTTCAGCGCCCACGATGCCCTTATCCGCAGCAACACCGTCCAACACCCACTTTACAAACTCCGCGTCCGCCAGTTTCGTAGTGAGCAAAGCACCCGGCGGCAACAACTCTGCCACTTTGGCAATCAGGCTCACGCTGTATTCTTGGCGCAGCGCTAGGGCGTCATCAGCTCCGAGGCCCGGGCTCTTCAAAAGCTGCAAAAAGGTTGCACCCACGTCCATGACGTTGGACAGTTCCAGAGCCACCTTTTGGTAGGAGATAGCGGCAAAGCGGTCATCGCTGCTTGCTGCTTTTTCGGTGGCGGCACGGAAAGGGTCGTAGGTTCCCAGCGTAGTGCTGGCAGCCATTCCAAGCGCCGCTTTGACCCAGGCTTCTGCGCCCGCAACTGTTATGTCGACGCCGGTCTTGTTAACCACCAGGGTCGTGATCGGGTTGATAACGCGGTAGCCTTTGGGCGCCTCATACTGCGACTCAAAGCCCAAACCGGTGGAGACGTCCACGCCACCCCGCATGATCAGTTGGCCGTTGGCAGGCAGGCTGAAATTGCCCACCGCGTCGGTCAGGGAGGCTGTTTCTCCAAAGTTGAGTACGCCGTCGCCATTGCGGTCCGCAAACACCGTGGCGCCGAAAATGTAGCCGTCCGCCCCTCCGCCCGACGCCTCCACGGCCAAGGCGTCGCCCGCCGTGCCAATAACGGTGCTATTACCAGCCAAGTCACTGACTGTGACTTGGGTCAGGCCGTAGTTCACGCCGGGCGTCAAGGCAGCGACGTCCGCCTGCGGCACCAGAACAGACCACGTGCCTGCCGCTACGGTGCCGGTGTACACCTTGCCGCTTGTCGCACCCTCGGCGACAAGCATCAACGACACCACGCGTCCGTATTCTGCGTCGGTGGTGCCGGTAATCAATAAGCTGCTTTGCGCCTCTTTGCTGGTCAGGACACCGTCGCCTGCCAAGTCACCCACCGTCAAAGTGGGGGCGACCGTGTCGTAGGTGAACACCAAAGCGCTAGAAACTACGGATACATTCCCTGCCACATCGGTCTGGCGCACATAAACCGTGTTACTGCCCTGGGCAGCTGCGAAGTTGGAAGACCAGTAGGTTTTATCGTTGCTATATTCGACTGTTGATGCTGCGTTCTCGAGACCAGTCAAAGTCAAAGCTGCCGATTTGGTAACAAGATCCGTCGCGGAAACACCGGTGTCACTGGCCAAGGCCACGACTGGCCGCGCAACCTGCGTGTCCAACTTGAACCCGAGTGCCGATGAAGTGTCAGAAGTGTTGCCGGCTGCATCGGTCTGGCGAACCACGAGGCTCTTAATCCCGTCGCCCTTCAGAGTCACGCTGCTGCCCGAACCCGCACTCCATGTGACACCACCATTGGTGCTGTATTTCCAGCTTGCTCCCGCCTCCAGGCCCCCGACATTGACGGTACCGCTGTTGCTGATTCCATCAATGCCGCTCGCGCCCGAATCCAGTGCCAGCTTCAGCGATGGAGCATTTGCCTTGGCGTCGAACGTGAAATCAAAGGGGCTGCTGGTGCTGACATTGCCCGCGGCATCTGTCTGTCGTACCAATACGCGGTATTGCACGGTTTCGTCCGCGGGGTCATTTGCAACCGCAAGCGACGATCCGGTGCCCGCTTGCCAGACCTGCGCGGTCGCTTGTTGGTTGGCCCCATCCAGCGGCACCCACACCGAGCCGTCCCACTTGGCTTTGGCGTACTCCCAGGTCGCACCCGACTCGATACCCGAAACGCTGATAGTGCTCTGGTTGCTGATCTTGTCGTCCAAGATCCCGCTGTCAACAGCCAGAGTCAATTCAGGTGCGACAACGCCAGTGTCCAAGGTGAATTGCAAAGGGGCGCTGGCGGACGAAACATTTCCCGCCACATCGGTCTGGCGCAGGAGAAGAGTGTTGAACACACCGCTGAAGTCGCCCACAGCGGTGAACTGGCTCAGGGACTTCCAGTTCAATCCACCGTCTGCGCTGACCTCAATCAATGCGTCAACCTCTGCCGAAACATGGAGCTCGCCACTGTTGGTGCGTAGATCCGTCAGCGAGGCTCCCGAATCGCTACGCAAGGCCGCAGCGGGCGCCCCCGGGGCGGCGGTGTCGAGCGTGAAGGTGAATTTGCCAGACTCCGACACATTTCCGGCCACATCGGTCTGGCGTACGTACACCGAGTTGACGCCCTCTTTGGCACCAAATTCGCTAGACCAGCTGTCGCTCCCTTCCACCCGATATTCAACACGCGCTACGACTTCTTCCGCCCGGGTTGCCAGCATGCCGTTATTGCTGATGTTGTCAGTGGCCGAGCTGCCCGCGTCCTGCACCAAACTGACCGCTGCGCCGGGCGCAGACGTGTCATAAGTAAACACGAACGCGTTGGATGCAGCAGACACATTGCCCGCTGCATCAATCTGCCGGGCGTACACCGTGTTGACACCCTCAGTCGCTGTAAAGCTCGACGACCAGTCGACCTGGTTGGTGCTGTACTCAATCTTCGAGGCGTCGCTCTCCAAACCGCCGACCACCAAGCCCGCGACCTGAGTAATGCGGTCCGCGCCCGACAGTCCAGTGTCGCTGGCCAAGGACAAGGTCGGAGCTGCCACCTGGGTGTCCAGTGTGAAAGCCAAGGCATTGGATGCTTGTGAGGGATTACCCGCAATGTCGATCTGTTGCACCACAATCTGCCGGGCGCCGTCACCGCTGACAGAAACGCTGCTGCCCGAGCCGACGCTCCAGGTCGCGCCGCCGTCGGTACTGTATGTCCAGCCTGCCCCGGGCTCTAGGCCCAGAACATTGACGGTGCCGTCATTGGTCAGTCCGTCTTCCCGCGTTCCAGAGTCCAGCGCCAAAGTCAAACTCGGCGCTTCAGATTTGACGTCGAGCGTGAAATCAAAGGCACTGCTGACCTTGACGTTACCCGCCACATCGGTTTGTCGGACAAAAACGCGGTACTGCACAGCGTCGTCATCGATCAGGTTGGCAATCGTCAATGAGGTTCCAGTGCCCGTTTGCCAAACCTGCCCAGACGCTTGCTGGTTGGCCCCATCGAGCGGCACCCAAGCTGAGCCATCCCACTTGGCCTTAGTGAACTCCCAGGTTGCACCCAACTCAAGACCCGAGACCTTAATCAGGCCTTGGTTGCTGATCTTGTCATCGGCAAATGTGCCGCTGTCGCTTTCCAGCGCCATCCCAGGGGCTGCCACTTGCGTATCGAGGGTGAATCGCACCTCGGTGGCCGGTGTGGATACATTGCCCGCCGCATCGGTCTGGCGCACCAGCACCGTGTTGGAGCCGCTGATGGCCGCGAAATCGCTCAGCGGCTCCCAGCTCTTGCCGCCGTCGATACTGACCTCCACCACCGCGTCCGACTCGGCTGCAACCGAAAGCGCGCCCTTGTTCGTAATCAGATCAGACTTCGAGTGACCCGTGTCATCCAAAAGTGCAACTACCGGCGACCTGGGGGCTGCAGTGTCCAACGTAAAGTTGAATTTGCCAGACTCCGATACGTTGCCGGCCACATCAGTCTGGCGCACGTACACCGTGTTGACGCCCTCTTTGGCACCAAAGCCGCTGGACCAGGTGTCGCTACCCTCCACGCGGTATTCAATCAGCGCTCCGACTTCTTGCACCAAGGTGGTTAGCGTGCCAGCATTGCTGATGGTGTCTGTGGCCAAGCGGCCGCTATCCAGCTCCAAACCGACCACGGGCGCGCCGGGCGCGGACGTGTCAATGGCAAAGTCCAAGCGAGAGTCTGCTGACACATTGCCTGCTGCATCTTGCTGGTACACCAGCACACTCTTTGCGCCATCGCCGGTCAGCGTAAGACTCTTGCCCGCACCTTGCGACCAGCTGGTGCCGCCATCGGTGCTGTAGAACCAACGCGCGCCCGACTCCAACCCGGAAAGATTGACCGTGCCGTTGTTGGTCACACCGTCATCACCAGGTCTGCCGGTGTCAAATGCCAGACGCAGGACCAGTTCAGTCGCCGCCTCGTTGTCCCATGTGAAGGTCAGCGGGGCAGAAGCACCGGAAACATTTCCCGCAGCGTCAATTTGACGCACATAAACGGTGTTTAGACCTTCGGCAGGGGAAAATCTGGTGGATAAGGAGTCTGCAAAGAAACTCTCGGACCATGCCTTTCCGTCGATGCTGTACTGGACCAGGGCCGAGGCTTCCAAGCCAGAGACAGTGAGCCTTGCGTCGCTGCTAATGTTGTCGCTGCCGCTATCCCCAGTGTCACTGGTCAGCGAAACGCTGGGGGCTGCGGCCTGAGTGTCTAGCGTAAATTGGAGGGATGATGAGATCGAAGTGTTGCCAGCAAGGTCGACCTGCCGCACCAGAATACTGTTGACGCCCTCCTGCGCAGCAAAATCGGAATCATTGCTCCAGCTCTTACCCCCATCTGCGCTAACCTGGACCACCGCTCCGCTTTCCAAGCCGGTAAACGACAAATCACCAAGACTGGTGATCTGGTCATACAGCAAACCCAAATCGCCAGCACGGCCCGTGTCATTGGCCAGCGCCACACTGACGGCTTGCGCCTGACGGTCCAATACGAAACTTAGGCTGGTATCGGCAGATTGGTTGCCCGCTTTGTCAATTTGGCGCAGTAACAAAGTGACTGCGCCGTCGACAGGCAGGTCCAACAGTGCAATCCGGCTGGTGACTTGCTCGCTCCACTCACCGCCCACCAGCTTGTACTGCCAGACGGCGCCCGACTCCAGTCCAGCAATCGTGAATGAGGGATTGGAGGTGACATGATCACCCGCTGACGCGCCCGTGTCGGCCTGTAGCGCGCCGAAAAGGGGTGCGGCGTAGTTGTCGTAGGTGACAGCCAAGAACCCGGAAGCTACATCCGCCGCAGTGTGGGTCGTGGTAGCGCGGGTGACTGGGTCAGTAGTAGAGGTGGTGAGCCCGTCCGCGACCACGATAGAAATGGTTTTGGACCCACTGCCTGTGAAATTGGGAAGCGTAAAGTCCAAGTAGCCCCTTGCCAGGTCGGCGGCTGTGACTGGCGCTGACGCATAGGGAACCAGGTTGCCCTCCAAGAGCAACTTGACAACATAACCTTCTTTGACGAAGCCAGCAATGCCTGACAGGTCAACCCGCACCTGGGGGTTGGCAATGTTGGTAATGCGGTCAGTTTGGTCGGTTCCGCTATCGCTTAGAGGAGCCAGAGTGACGTCCACTACCTTTTGCCCAGCAGCCACCACATTGAGCAGGGCCGTAATAGCCTGCACCGCCTGCGCAAACTGTGGCGAAGACGATCCCAGACTCAGCGCCTGAATCAAATCGTCCTGCACCACCTTTTGGAACTCATAAAGACTGAGCAAAGAGCTGGTCTGAATGCTGTTACCGGCCGCTATGAGTGCGACAGCCTCGGTTGAAATGCCCGCTACTGCAACCACCAGAGCGGCATCATTCAATACGTTGCCCAACACCGATGCAGAGTCCAGCGCCAGGTTCCCAAACCCGTTGCCAGCGGCGGCCAGAGCGACTTGTTTCGTCAGCTGCTCCAACAACGCATCGACCGCTTCACCCAGAGCCAGATCGCCATTGGCCGACATCAGCGCAGCCGCGCCGGATATCAACAAGTTGGCAATCTGCGCGGCTTTGATTTGTAGCGCCACCGCTTGCTGTGCGGCCTCGCCAGTCAGCGACCCTGCAAGCGCTATGGGGTCTGTGGTCAGCAGATCAACGCTCGCGGAGATTCCAAGCGCCAGCTTGACTGCGGCGCCCGCTGCGTCTGCAGAGACGCCAGGGTGGGAATCTAGGTAGCTTTGAACCAGCGTGGTCAGTGGGTTGATCACTGTGGCAGATGCGGGTGCCCGCAACTCGACCGTGAAATCTAAACCCGTCGAAATGTCTTTGCCGCCGCTGGCCGAAATCGAGCTTGCCTGCTTAAGCAGCGCTGTGCTGAACTCGTAGCGCCCCATGGCGTCCGTTGTAGTGCTTGCCAGGACGTTACCCTGAGCATCCAGCAGCTTGACCGTGGCACCCGAGATATAGCCGTCCGCAACAATACCCTGCGAGTACAAGGCAACCTTGACCACAATGGCGCCGACGCTGTCACCCCCGATAGCACTTCCAACCGCCGCTGCCGCACCGCCGCCAACCAGAGTTGCCAGACCCCAACCGCCGAGCACCACGCCCCCCACCATGCCAACGGGGCTTAATGCCAGGCTGCTCGTACCGAAAGCGGGCAACTCTATGCCAAGCGATTGGCCCGCAGATACGATCCGGGACATTAAAGACTCCAGCGGCTCGCCGGGGCTCGACGCCGCTGGCTCCGTCAAGTCGCCAGTAATAGAGGCAAGGACCTCAGAACTCAGGCCACGGGCTTGGGCGCTCATGTCCAGCTCTTCTTCAATCAACTCCCTCAGCTTGGCAAGCGCGGCATCAGCGCCAAGCAGGGCATCGCCCTCAAGAACTTCTTCGAGCCCGTCTTGACGCGCGGCCACGGCACTGAGCGCTTCAGAAATTAGTGCAGCATCTGAACCGCCACCAGCATCCGACTCGGCGACTGGCAATTCCCCAAGATCATCTTGCTCTCGTAGGGTGTCGGACTGTGCAGCCGCGCGAGCCTGCTCCACCACCACATACAAAAGCGCCAGCTGCAAACTCACCCGGGTCACATCCAAATTCGCTGACGACAGCAGAGCCCCCGCACGCGCTAAAAGCGCGCGAAGCCTCGCGATACGGTTCAGAACAGGGAGGGGAGCGGGTGTCAAACGGTCTTTTTCAGGAGCGGAGTGGCGGCTATTTGGTTTCTCGCCGGTCATTTTAAGCAACGATTTTGACTGTTTTAAGTAGTTTCCACAAATGGCTTTGCGAATTACATAGATGTAATCTTTGTTTGGCCTGTATCCGAAAAAAAGGCCAACTAAAGCGTGAAAATTGACACAAGTGGCGTTTTATCGCCACATGGCGAGCGAATACCGAACGGGGTCTTTCTTTTGAAAAATACGAGAAATACAATCGAAAAATGAGATCCCTAGGCGGGCAAGCGCTCCTTGCACTGTGGCTGGCAGCCTCCTCCGGCGCTTATGCAGCGCAAGAGGCAGGGATGCGGGCGGCTGCAACGCCCACCCTGGAAATTGAAGGCAGCAGTGCTCCGGTGCCACCCAATAGCACCGCCTTCGTGCGCGAAAAACTGGTTCGCTTAACGCAGCCCTCCGACAAAGCGACGCGGGCGTTGCAAATCGGCTATCTGAAACTCAAGCGCGTTTGCGACTACAGCCTGCATGAAAAACCGGCGCAAAGCGGAGCCTACGGGGATGCAAGCTTCGTCGGCGACCGCAAGCGGGAGGACCTAGCCGCAGTGCAACAAGCGCTTGAAAAAGTCCAAAGCGATTACCGGCAAAACTCGCGAATCACCAAAAACGCCAGTTGCAAATACGCGCCCGCGCTGCAATTGTTCAGCGCTGCATGTCGTGGTTTTTACGATGACAGTGACCGACTCGCGGTGGCCGACCAAGCAGCATATCGGCTGATCACCCAAGCCCAAGAGCGGCTTGCGCTTTACGGGCAGTACCAAGCGCTGGAGCAACAAGGGTGCACCAGAGCGGGATTCAACATGAAACTTTGGGCGAACGAAGAAAAAAATCTTTGGCCTATTTTGGCCAGCGCACCGACAGTCTTCAAATCATTACTTCCGAGTGCTACAGAAAACTAAGAAACCGATGGCATCACCGTGGTCAACGATAAGCAAGCTAACGCACAACTGGGTGTGGCGCTCCAGCGGTATTTGGCTTGCTACATTGGGTGTTTTAGTCTTAGTTTGTTCGCCTTTTTTAGCTGAGGCATACATACTAAAAACATTGCAAAAAGACTTGCAAAAGTCTGCCACTGCAGTGACAGAAAAGCTGACAGAGTCACTGGCTACCGAGACCAAGGGAATGCAGCGTGCCGCAGCAGAGGTCGTGAATGCACAAGCAAGTTTCTTTGCACTTTCCAAGGTCTGGCTGCAGGGCAAGCCAGACGTTTTGGCGGTCCATTTGCTGGATGCCGATGCCCGCGTTATCAGGACCGCTGCAAAAGCGCCGTTTGAAACACAATTGACCGCCGAGTTTGTGGCGGACTCGGAAGCAAACAACCGCATCGCACTGGCGCATGCGCTTGAGCTGAAAGAGCCAAGTCTCAGTCCTTTGCACTTTGTGCACAACCAGGCACTGGTCAACGTGACTATTCCAACCAATGACCCCTTGCAGCTTGCCTACTTGGTAACGATTGACATCAGGCAATGGCTCACCACTCACACAAGCGAAATAAAAAATGTGGGGGTGCCAGTGCTTGTTGATATTGCGCCATTTCGCACCGATCTCACCGACGATTACGACCGACAAGACGTCAATACTGCGGCTTGGCAAGGGCTATGGACCTTGGAGTTTCAGTCGCAAGACCCCTTGTATGGCATGTTGCGAACTTTACGACCCTTTGTCTTTACCCTGATGTGGCTGATTGCAGGGGTGTTTATTTTGTATTGGCGAAGCGTATGGCTTCGGCAAAAAGCAGAGCTTGCCCTGCAAACCAAGTCTGAAACGCTGGAGAAGCAAAGCCGTCTGAGCCTGTTGGGGGAGATGTCTGCGCAACTCGCGCATGAAATCAATCAGCCACTGGCAACCATTGCAAACTACGCGGTCGCAGGAAGATTGCAACTACAAAAGCCGCACGCTGATACCTACAGTGCGGTGGATGCCCTGTTTCAGGAAATTCTTGAGCAGACCCAGCGCGCCGGGCAGGTACTGGTTGCCGTACGGGCGCTTTTGCAGCCCCATCCCATCGAAATGGGTCGCTTCAACGTGGACGATCTGATCGCCAAGGTGGAACCGGCGCTGCGTTTTTTGTGTACGCCAAACCAGGTTCGACTGAGTGTAACTTTAAATACTTCTATACAAACAAAGTTAAATCCCATATTATTTGAGCAAGTTATATTTAATTTGGTGAAGAATAGTATCCAGTCACTGAGTGAGTGCAAAAAATCCGACAAGCGAATCAGCATTACCAGTACGACACAAAATGGACGCGTTCTTATAGAAATTTCAGACAACGGCCAGGGTATTGAAGCGGCCCAGGTCAATCAAGTTTTTGATTCACTTTTCACTACTAAAACAGAAGGTCTTGGCATTGGTCTGAGCCTGTGCCGGTCCATTATCGAGCGATTCGACGGCCGCTTGACTTTAAAATCAAGTAGTCCTCTAGGTGCTTGCTTTTTGATCGACCTGCCTGCCGCCCATCACCCTACTTAAGTTGCACCACCATGAAATACCACGTTTTGATGATTGAAGATGATCTCGCGTTGGCCAAAAGTCTGGAAACATTGCTAAGTTCGGCAGGAGTGCAAGACACGCGGCACTTCGCTTCGGCAGCAGATTTTTTGCACGCTTTTCCTAGTTTGCAAACATTATTTCAGGAGCCGGGCTGCTTGTTAATGGACGTCAGAATGCCCGAAATGACGGGCTCTGAACTATTTCATGAACTTCGGGCCCAAAGCTTTGTGTGGCCCGTGATATTCATGACCGGTCATGGTGATTTATCCATGGCCGTTGAACTGATCAAGGCAGGTGCTTTCGATTACCTGACCAAGCCCTTTGACCCCATGGCTTTGATTCAAAAAATTCAGGCCGCGGCCCATTCGTGTACCGCGCGCATTGCCGAGCAGGCCTTCAAAACACAGCATGGGAAGAAACTGCTTCTGCTGACACCGCACGAAACACAAGTATTTTTGCGCATCTTGAACAACCAGACCAACCGGGAAATCGCGGAAGAAATGCACAACAGCACGCGCACCATCGAAAATCACCGCGCCACCATTCTCAAAAAAATGGAGTCTTCCACCGCCTTGGAACTTGCCCGACTCCATGAACGGTTTCTCCTCTTGGGGGGGCTTGAGCCCTTTGCAAACGCCAAGGCGCGCTGAGTCACCCAGCCTGGGTTGAGGGCTCAGGCGATAGGCTTGGACAAGCCACATTGAGCGCACAAAGGCCACCGATCGCCAATCATCGCGGCAAGGTGAATGGCGGGCAGTTCACGCTTAAAGCACAATGACACCCTCATCGCGTGCAGCTTACATTGAGCCCCAAGCCCCTACGTCCCAGTCCTTCGATGCGCCCTGTTGAACCCCTGACCCTGTTGGGCCTAGTCTTTCTGGTGCATCTGTTTGTGTTGTGGGGCTTGCAGCAAAAATTGCAGACCAACTTGGCCATGAAACCCTTGCCCGAGCCTGTTTTTTTGCATCTGCTGCAGCCCAAAACACGCCTCATTAAGCCAGCTAAAAACCAACGCAGAGCAGCGCCGACCCGCTCCACCCCCACCAACCCTGCGACGACATTGGTCAGCGCCGAACCTACCGTTGGCGACCCCAATTCACCCGATCCGCCCAGCCAGGACGCACCCCTAGAGCCGCCCGGCTCGGGAGAATCGGTGGCAGACCCAAGCCCTGACAGCCCGCCATCCACAGGCACGACGCGGGATGCAATGGCCGCCAGCGCCACTGATGTTGCCAAGCCGGAACCCCTAACGTCAGACACTTGGCCTGCGGACACCCGGGTGTCTTACGTGCTGCGGGGCTTTTATCGTGGCGAAGTGCATGGAAGTGCCAAGGTTCAGTGGCAAAGGCAAGAAGAGCGTTACCAGGTGCAGCTGGATATGCGCATGGCGCTGCTGTTTCAAGTGAGCTTGACCAGCCAGGGACGGGTAAGCACAGGTGGCTTGATTCCAGAGGCCTATGAAGAGCGATTTTTGTCCGCTCGGCGGACCGTAGCTTTCGAGGACGAGCTACTGCGTCTGCAAGATGGACGCAAACTCGCAAAACCAGCGGGCGTTCAAGACACTGCCAGCCAGTTCGTGGAACTCAGCCACCGGTTTGCCACCGGGCGGCAGACGCTTGCCGTGGGTGAAATGGTCACCGTGTGGCTGGCCAGGCCGGGTGGCGTCGATCGTTGGACGTATGACGTGGTCGAAAGCGTAGGCCTGACGACACCCCAACTCGGCTTAGTGCAGGCCTTTCACCTCAAGCCCCGCCCCTTGGCAAATCCCCGGGGCGACATCGTCGCCGAAATTTGGCTCGCACCCAGCTTGCAATACCTGCCGGTGCGCGTGCGGATTGCGCTTGGGGGCGACAATTTCGTCGATCTTTTGGTGGAAACGATCGAACAAGGCGATGCACCACCCAGCCTACAACTCCCGGCCCGCTTCAGCGGAAAGCCTTGACTCGCAGAGAGGAGACACGCGCTGTCGCGCGAGGCTTGCAAGAAAGCGTTCACCACAAAAAACGGACCGCAAAGGGTCCGTTTTTCGATCTATCTCTGGCGGAGAAGGCGGGATTCGAACCCGCGGAGGGTTTTACCCCTCGCACGCTTTCCAGGCGTGTGACTTAAACCGCTCATCCACCTCTCCAGAGCGTAAGAGTTTAACCTGCATTCCAAGGGCTTTCGGAGCGTGGCTGCATCTGGGTTCTGTTGGGTCGCGGAAAACTAAGATTCCCACGCGTGGCGAGTGCCCGCCCTGCGCTTTCAGGCGCGCCAACTAAGCGCGCAGTTGCAGGTCGTGGCGAACAATGGCAAAGCCGCGGGCGGCGTAGCTTTTCCAGCGCTGACGTGCAAGGACCCGGTCTTCTTCGTCGGTGCTGACCACCTCAATCACACGCTGGTAGTGCTCAAAGCCCTGTGGCATTTGCACGCCCAAATTGACCAGCACCGGCAAATCTGGCGCAAGCACTGGCCCACCTTCGTCAGCCAGCACCACCGGCGACAAAGCCCGCACCTTCTCAGGCGCGTCCGCCAGGCAATGCGGGAGAAAATCGGTAGGCGCGCTGGCCCAAAGCGCCGCGTCAAGCTGCTGGACCAAGCCCGGCGGGGCCAGTACCAGCAGGCGGGCTCCGGAACCCACGGCCTTGCGCAGTAAGCGCACGGCGTAAGCCAGCTTATCGGGCGCGCCGAAATGAAAAGCGACTTCGGTCAAGGCAATGGTCTCTTGTTCAT
>JARXAU010000011.1 GCA_029865675.1 Rhodoferax sp. | reverse complement strand
TTTTCGCCCATCAACGACCGATGTGTTGCTGTGAAACACCCAACTTCCGTGCGGGTGTACGCGCTAGCTTGTGTTGGGCTGGGGTCGGCGACGATCTTTAAGGCATCGGCGTTTCCTATGCATGAACGTGCGCTATGTTTTTTCATCTGCTTGCAACAACCTCTAACTAGAATCAACTGGCGTTGCTTTGAGGCCGAGAGTGTGCGGAACATCCGTGTACGGTCTTTTTGCTCCGCCTTTTTTAAGCTTTTAAATCAAAGAAGATCAATGAAAACCCAAAAAAAAATTTTCGCCCTGGCTGCCATGACCTTGACTGTTACTGGATTCGCATCAGAGAACGGATCCAGCGCTGCGGCCGATAGCACCATCAAAGCGCAAAACGCTGCCTTAATCAGCGCCACTGACGGAAAGGGTTTTGGCCCTCAGTCCCCGCGCGACATTACGGCAAAAGTTGGCAAAAACGCTCGGTCCTTTGCTGCAGCACCGGCTTATCAGTCGATGAATCTGTGCAACATCCATTTCCATGCCAACGCCGAGCACAAAGGCGGCGACTTCATGAAATTTGCCGGTAATGGCAATGGCCACGGTGGCGAAACAGGGTTTGTCTACAGCGGAAAATTGTCTGCCGCCGAGAAAACCAAGCTAGCCAAAGACGTGTGCATGGGAGCCCATGGCGGCTTGAATACCGGTGATACCGTCGAGTTGCACTATGTCCACTCCTCCGCCCAGGTGATCCCGGGGCCGACATTGGGTGCATGCCTGAGCGAAAGCCTGTCCAACCCTCAGCTCCGCGTAGAGGCCCAGGTGTTCGTGCTGGTCAATGATGACAAGGCGGCAGATTTCAATAAATTCGTAGAACTGGGCCAGCGCAACGGCTACCAACAGGCGTTAAACATTCCGACCAACACCGGTACACCGGTGCAGTACGCGGGCTCCACCACCGGCCCCGCCTACAACGAAAAGGGCTCTCCCTTGCAAGTCTCGTGGAGCGTGCGGCCCAAGGCCATCAAGGTCAGCACACAAAGCGTGGGCAAATGGTGCGAGGGCAACGTGTTCAAGGAAGACCACGCCCACGGCGTGCGCAACTTGGTCACTGAAGTGAACCTGCTGTCGAAAATCAAGTAACTTCCGCACAAAACCGGTCCCGCCCGACATCGCAGCTGCGTGGCACCTCGGGCGGGTGGTACGCAAGGGAATTCGCCGAAGTTGCGGTGCTTGGCGGCTCCATGAACGCGCGGGGCAATGACCAGCAAGTGCGCTTTGGTGTGGGGCGTGTCGGGAATTGGAGGTTGTTCGCGGGACGGCTAATTCGTCAAACCGTGCATTCACATGCATCCTCGCCCAGGCCGTTGCGCCGCCGTTGCTCGGAACCCAAGCCCGCCTGCAGAGCGCCCACGGTCGCGCCGCAGGTAGGACAGTAGGACTCTGCAAGACGCTTGCCATGTGCGCTCCCTGGCCCACCTAAAGCTGCATCACCACCGAACGCCCCAAATCCAAGGCGCCAGACTCCTCACCCGCTTTCTGCCATTTTTGCGCCCTTACCTTGCCCGCGTTGGCCTGGCGTCAGTGTTCTTGATGACGGTGGCCCCGGGCGGGCTGACGTCACCCACGGCGCTGCATCCACTCCAGATGGCAAATCGGGGTCAAGGCACCGCTTCGAACCAGCGCTGCCGTTGACCGCCGTGAAGCTTGCGGGTTTAGTGCTTCTTAGGGTCTGGGCCGTGGTCGACCACCACTGTTCCGCTTGCAGAAGTGACAGCCGCGGCAACCAACACATCTGCCGCGCGGGGTTTCACAGCGTGCACCTTGATTTTTTCGCCCACCTTAACGGCCTTGAGCAAGTCCGCCGACATGTGCGGTGGAAAATGAACTTGCCGGTCGCCGTCCAGCAAGAACCCGTCCGAATCGCCGTGCAGGTTGTACAAAATTTTGCTGATGGTGCCGGAAGTTTCAGGCAAGGACTTGTGATCAATCCAATGCGCGCCCGCATGGACTGCATGTCCTTGTGCAGATCTGGCATGGTGGTCCGCACCGTCCATGTCGCCCGACGCGCAGCAGTTTGCTGCAGTTTTGTGGTGCTTGGCCGCTTGCTCGTGGTGCTCGGCAGCCTGTTCGTGCAAGTGCTGGGGAGCGTGCGCTCCCTTTTGAATGGGTTCTTTTGATGGTGCGGTGTACATAGATAACTCCTGGAACGATAGGCCGGGTTGGAGAGCGCGCTTGGCAGAATGCCGAGCAGCGCCACTGTGGAGGCATTGCAGGCCCGGCAGCGTGCGCTGGCGCATACTTTGGCGCTGCTGCGGTAGACACGAAGAACTCAGACCGCGCTGCTCTTGGTTGCTCCTCGCGCCTACTGATTGCATTTCGCCCGGGCAAACCCCAAGACCATTACCATCGGCGGCTTGTGCGCGGGGCCGCCACTCCGGGCTGGCTCAAGCCCGTCGGCCCGCGCGGAGCACGAAGGCGTTCGGTACCTTCGGCTTGGCCCCTGTTTCCGACCCACTTTAAGCGTTCGTTTTAATGCGCAGCAGCCGTCTTTTATTGACACAAACACTTGCAGTTGCACAACGCTTGTTGCTCGAGCAATGGCGGCAAAAACGCGGCCTGATTTTTTGGGCCGTATTTCCAGCAACGATGATGCTGCTGTTCGGCTTGGTTTATGCCCACAACGCCAACATGCGCGCAGGACTCGACGCTGCAGCGGCTGGCATCTTGGTAGGAGCGGCGCTGTTTTTTAGCTGCTTGGGAGGCACAGTGGCTGTAGTAGCGGCCGAACGTGAACGGGGCACGCTGCCCCGTCTGCTCACTACACCACTGCATCCTGCGGCGTATTTTTTGGGCGTGGTCGCGTCACAGTTGTTGCTCGCGATGTTGCAAGTTTTCATGCTTTACAGCATTGCCCTGCTGATTGGCGCCAGGTACCACGGAAGCCTTTTGTTAGGCGGATTTATTTTGCTGCTTTCGGTATTTTCTTATGTGGGTATGGGATTTTTTTTGGGTGCACGGTTTGCGCGGCGTGGCGAAGAAGTGGTGGTTGCCCTGTCGGCCATTGGTGTGCCTCTGCTGGTGCTGGGTGGTACTTTTTTCCCGCTCGAAATCATGCCCCAAGGTATGCAGGCGGTGGCGCAAGTGAACCCCATGCTGCATATGAACCAGGCCTTCAAAGGTGTTGCAGCTTATGGCATGGGCATTGATGAACTGCGGTTCGAGCTCAGCTTTCTGCTGGTGTTTTGTGGTCTTTCTCTGGCTTTAGGCATGCAGTCCTACCGGCATTTGCTAGCAGCGGATAAAACCCCATGACAACCGCACTACACATTGATCACCTCCACAAGCGGTTTGGTAGCAACCATGTCCTAGACGGCTTTAGTCTGCAGGTAGAAAAAGGAGAGGTTTTGGGCTTGCTGGGTCCCAATGGCTGTGGAAAATCCACGGTGCTGCATATTGTTTGCCAGCTACTTTCTTACGATGCCGGACAAATTCTCCTGATGGGCAAGCCGTTAAGCGAACTCAGCCACGGCGCACGCGCCATGGTAGGCCTGTGTACACAGCGCTGCGCCCTGTATCCCGATTTACTTCCTGCAGAAAATCTGCACTTTTTTGCCCGTTTGTATGGCCTGTCGGAAAAGGATCGCAAACAGCGGGTTGCAGAGTTAATGGGCCGTTTTGCCCTCGAAAATTTCGCCCGTACCCGCGTGGGTCAGCTTTCGGGTGGCTGGCAGCAACGTCTTCACCTGGCCGTGGCTTTGATACACCGTCCCGCACTTCTCGTGCTGGACGAACCCACCGCTGCGGTGGATGTAGAGGCGCGCATGGATCTTTGGCGTCTTATTGAAGGTTTACGTGACAGCGGCACAACTATTTTGCTGACCAGTCACCATCTCGCCGAGGCACAGCGACTGTGTACACGGGTCGCGTTGATGCGCAGCGGCACCGTCGTTGCGCAGGGCAGCGTGCCCGAGTTGACGGCCCGCGTCCCAGGCCAGGCGGTGGCGAAGGTGCAATCGCAAGACGAGGGGGCCGTCATGCAACGCGCACTGGATCTGGGTTGGCCGGTTCGCCAACACGCCAACCAGCTCCGTCTTTTGCTACCGCACCCCTTGGGCTTGCGTGAAATAGTTGACGCTCTTGACGGCACCCAGGTCAGCGCAGTGAGTGTTCATCCTGTGACATTAGAGGAGGCGTATCTTGAGCTGGTGGGAGACAGCGCCATGATGGCCTCAATCTGACCCCAAGCGAGCGCGCCCACACAAGGCAAGGCATAGAAGCCTGCAAACCGCTTAGATTGAAGGAGACACCAAGTGGGACAAACCCTCATCAACCACCACACGCTCCAAGGCGCGTTCTAAATTAACCCTGGCGCGGGCCGTCACTTCGCGAAGGTGGCGGTGCAACACAGCATCCTTCTTGCTTTGCGAAGCGCATTCCGTGCTGTACTCCTCAAACGCCACCAAGAGCGTTACGATTTCCGCCAGGTGGCGCGGGCACTCGCAGGAAACGGGGGACGAAATTTCCGCCAATATCGTGAGATCGGTATCGCTATAGCGCCTCGCATTCGATGAAGCGCCACTGTCAAAGCTTTCAGCCCTCTGGGGAGGTGCGAGGAGCAGACCCAGAAGTTCCTTGCCCGTCAGGGGTTCGCGGCGGGCGGTCATGCCGGCGGCGTAAAGAGACTCGGAAATGGACTCCGCCCCGAAAGAATACAAAACGATCACTTGGGGCCTCAACAGCTGCTTACGCAAACCGACGATGCGCGCTACCAGATCAGGATGAAGGGTGCGGACGTGAACAACCAGCACATCCACTGGTCCGACACCCAACATATCGCGTTCTATGTGGTTGAGATCGTCAAAAACAAGCGTCTGCTGGGATTTCAGCCGCCCCTCCAACTTGCGCGCCGCAGCGCGACCCACGACGACGACTTTTTGCGGGTCCGAGGAGGAAGGCTGGGGCTTCGCTGACAGCGCCACAAGGGCATGGACATCGAGATTGGCCAGCGTGCTGATGGCGTGCCCGTCTGAAGTCAGCAGCTTGATGATTCGCAGCCGCTCCACATCTTTCATCGAGTAAGTCCGCTGGCCGGCCGCCGACTTGGGCGGCACCACAACGCCGTAGCGGTACTCCCAAATGCGCAGCGTGGAGGCAGATATTCCTGCAAGGCGAGCCGCTGCACCGCTGCGCATTCGCGGCTCGGCACTGCTTGGGCCGGTGGCGGTCAATGTGGCCATAGGGTTTGTCTCCAAGTTTGCAATCTGCGCTTTATTGTGATTTTATCATCGCAATGAAACGGCTTTGTAACGTAAATTGGCTTGAATTTGGGTCAAATACTGAGTCAAATCCGTTTCAAAATCTTGATTTCTGCTACAGTAATTGAGCATGAAACGACCCGTAGCCTCTACCACCGGCCAAGACATGACAGGTGCCGACCGCCCGCAGAAAAACCTGCTTACCGCAACCATGCGCCGAAAGACGTGTGCGGGCATTTGGAGTGGTTCAGTGAGGTCAACGCTGCGCAGAACCTCGAATGGCGGGCATTACGTGACGCGCTCCCGCGACAGCGACAGCGACGAAAAGCGAAGCGCAGTGGCGTCCACCAGCTACGGAAACCGCAGCACACAAGCGACCGTAACAGGTAAGCACATGAATATGTCCCGCATGCCCTGCAGCCAAGCGCTAAAGGGTAGTGGTTTGGCCGGCTCCACCAAAAGTGGACTGTTTTTGCCAATTCGACGGGGAATGGTTAAAGGATTCTTAAAACCATTTTGCTTTGCAAGCACCCAACCGACCAATCTTCCAGTTGAAAGGAAACGCCCAACAAAGCCACTGAAACAGCCATTGCAGTCCAACATTTATCCAACTCTGCCCGCCGAGTTTGCAGCGGACCGTTTTGCTGACATACCCACGGCCTTACATCCAATAGTAAGACCTGGGGTGTTGGTACTGTCATGCGGATGCAAGCCAAAAGCGAGGGCTCGGCAGCCCAACATCATTGGGCGACATTTTGCTATACCAAATTGAATGAAAAATCTTACTAATCAACGGACAAACACAATGAATAACGCAATCAAGGCGCCAGAGGCATTCTGGACAAAAGCGCGAATGTCGGCGATAGCGACTTCTCTTATCGGCGGCTTTCTCGCTTTGGCATCAGGAGCAGCAGCAGCGGGTGATCTCAAGCAGGATGATTTTGTCGGGATCTCTTTTTGGATTATCTCGATGACGCTAGTCGCAGCGACCGTTTTCTTCTTTTTGGAGCGCGACCGGGTATCTCCCAAATGGAAAACATCACTGTCGGTATCGGGCTTGGTCACGCTGGTTGCTGCGGTGCACTATTTCTACATGCGTGACGTATGGGTAAATACGGGGTCAACTCCCACGGTCTTCCGTTACATTGATTGGATGATTACCGTACCGTTGTTAATGATCGAGTTCTTCTTGATCTTGTCGGCAATCACCAAGGTTCCTACTGGCGTGTTTTGGCGCCTGATGGTCGGAACGCTGGTCATGTTGGTCGGTGGCTACTTGGGTGAGGCGGGGTACATGCAAGTGTTGCCCGCGTTCATCATCGGAATGGCTGGCTGGGCATTTATCATTTACGAGATCTATTTGGGTCAAGCTGGAAAGATCAACGCGGACAAGGCACCTGCTGCAGTGCAATCAGCCTTCAATGCCATGCGCTTGATCGTGGTCTTTGGCTGGTCTGTCTACCCGATAGGCTATTTCTTTGGCTACCTCACTGGCGCAGGACCAGAGCAAAGTGCTAACGCATTGAATGTGATTTACAACCTTGCAGACTTGCTGAACAAGGTCGCTTTCGGCCTGATTATTTGGGCAGTGGCTGTGGGTCAGTCCGAGTCGGACAAGACAGCGAAAGCTTAATTGCGAAAGGGGGTCGAGCTCTGAAGCCCGACCCCTTACTGCGTCCGTATTGACTATGAAAACACAGAGCGATATTCGTTCGCTTCCAAAAAGCCACTGTTCGCAAACGCCGATTGCCGCGCTTGAACAACATATGTTGAACATCCTGCGAAACGGTGATTCCTTTGATACTCTGACACCCTGCAGCGCCGTAGCGGCCGCGCTCTACCACCTCGGCACAGGGGGCCAGCGCATCCGTGCCGTTCTGGCCCTGCACGCGGGAAAACACCTCGGATTAACTGCACAAGACACCCAAGCACTGGCCGCTGCTTGCGAACTGCTGCACAACGCCTCATTGATCCACGATGACTTGCACGACCGCGACACCCATAGGCGAGGCCAGCCAAGCGTTTGGCACAAGTTTGGCGATGAAGTTGCCATCTGTGCAGGAGACTTGTTGATCTCTGCGGCTTACCTTGCTTTGTCACAGCTTGCGAACGTCGCGCGCGTGCCAGCGCTTTTTGCGCTCATGCATGCACGCACCGCGACTGCAATACGCGGCCAATGTGCCGATATCAGCCGACCCGACAACAGGGCGGCGACTATCCCTGAGTTCAAAAACATTGCGCTGACCAAATCTGGCGCCTTACTCAGCTTGCCAACGGAGCTTGCACTTTTGCCGGCGGGACACGATGGGGCTCTGACCCGTGCGCGCGAGGCTGCTCTGGCATTTTCTATTGCCTATCAGATTCACGACGATTTGGCCGATGCCGATGTCGATGCCGCGCGCAAGCCCCACAGGGCTTCGGCCACCAACCCTATTGGCGGCCACACCGCTTGCAATGTGGTGCTTATTTTGCAGTCGGATCCAGACTGCGTTAATGCCAAGATGGAGGCTCAACAAATGGGCCTCCAACAACTCGCAGTGGCTGCGTCAGCGTGCGCTGACTTGCCCTTCAATTCAGGCGGTGCCCTGTGCGCCATGTGCTCGCAATTACAAGATAAATTGGAATGTCTCGAATGAAAGCAATTGTTATAGGGGCAGGTTTTGGCGGAATGGCAGCAGCGCTGCGACTGCGCGCCAAGGGGTATGACGTATCACTCATTGACCGGTGCGCAGGCCTGGGTGGACGCGCCCAAGTGTTTGAACGCGGCGGCTTCATACACGATGCGGGGCCGACGGTTATCACAGCGCCCTTCCTTTTTGAAGAATTGTTTACCTTGTTTGGGGAAAAGTTCAGCGCGCACGTGCAACTTGTTCCCTTAACGCCTTGGTATCGGTTTCACTTCGCTGACAACACCCAGTTTGACTACGGCGGCACCCTTGACGAAACCTTAGCAGAGATCGCACGTTTTGAGCCTGCAGACTGCGATGGCTATCGAAAATTGCTTGTGCAATCCGAGAAGATATTTAAGGTGGGCTTTGTGCAGTTGTCAGCGGAACCGTTCCACCAATTGGGCACGATGTTGAAGCAAATTCCGGCTCTGTTGCGTCTGCGCAGCCAAGATACGGTGTGGAAGCTGGTGTCACGGCACCTCAAAAACCCGAAACTCCGGCAGGCGTTTTCGATTCAGCCGCTCTTGGTTGGCGGCAACCCTTTTGATACCACCAGCATCTATGGCTTGATCCACTACCTAGAGCGCTCCCATGGCGTGCACTTTGCCATGGGCGGCACAGCAGCCATCACAAACGCGCTTGGTGCATTGATGGCCCGCCACGGTGTCAACGTGCAACTCAGCGCCACGGTAAGTCAAATCAATGTTGTTGCCGGTGCCGCAACCGGCGTTACCTTGGACAACGGCACCTCGATGGAGGCGGACGTCGTCGTGTCGAACGCAGACCCAGCGCACCTGTACTCCAAAATGATTGCGCCTGCGCAGCAAGCAGTTTCCGCCCGCTTAAAACTTGCCACCGCCGAGTTTTCAATGGGCTTGTTTGTTCTTTACTTCGGCACAACCCGCCAATACCCCGACGTTGCACACCACACGATCTGGCTCGGTGAGCGCTACCGCGAGTTGCTGGCTGACATATTTGACGACAAGATATTGTCTGAAGACTTTTCACTCTACTTGCATCGCCCCACTGCCACCGACCCCAGTTTTGCGCCCACTGGCTGCGATAGCTTTTATGTGCTGTGCCCGGTGCCCAACTTGAAAGGCGCGATCGACTGGGCGATAGAAGGTCCGCGCTTGCAGACACGCATCGTGGCAGCACTTGAAAAAACGATTCTGCCGGGCCTGGGTGAATGCATCACGAGCGATTTTTATATGACGCCCGAAAATTTTCGCAGCGACTATCTAAGCGCTTACGGCGCCGGATTTTCGGTGGCACCTTTGTTCCGGCAATCAGCCTGGTTCCGGTTTCACAACAAAGCGGAAGGCATCAAAAACCTGTACCTGGTGGGCGCTGGCACCCACCCGGGCGCCGGACTGCCGGGTGTGTTGTGTTCGGCCAAGGTCATGGATGCGCTCGTGCCGCCAGTGGGTACGGCTTCGAACAAGCGCAGGCAGCACCAAGAGGCGACTGCATTCCAAAGCGCCGACCAGGCTTTAGCGCTCAAAGGCCGAAGTTTCCACTTGGCGCGGCGATGGATGACGTCTGAGCATGCGGCCCGCGCCACACGTCTCTATGGATTTTGCCGCTATGTTGACGACCTGGCGGATGAGGAACCCGTCGGTGACAGTCCTCGCGCAACTCTGGCCTTGGTCGCTGAAGGCATCCGAAGCGGCAGCTCGACCATTGCAGTGGTGAGTGACGCAATTGCGTTGATGCGGGAATGCCGCATTGAAGCAGCGCTGGTACTGAGCTTTATCGACGGGATAAAGACCGACTTGGACTCCGTTCGTGTCACCGATGAAGACGCCCTACTTCGCTACTGCTACCAGGTTGCCGGAACCGTTGGCGCAATGATGTGCAAGGTGTTGGGGTGTCACGACCTTGAAGCACTGCGCCATGCAATCGACCTGGGTATTGCCATGCAGCTCACCAACATCTGCCGCGACGTCCAGGCCGATGCCGTTGCCGGGCGCCGCTACCTACCGGCGTCCCTGGTGGGGAATGTAAATCCGCAGGCGCTGGTCCATCCGGCCCCGGCGTTGCAGGCGAATCTTCAAGCCGGCCTTGAGCACCTTCTCAACACCGCTGACAGGTATTACCAAAGCGGCGAGGCTGGATTGGCCCACCTGCCATTCGGTGCGCGTTTCAGTATCTTGCTTGCAGCGCGCGCCTACCATGCCATCGGGACCCAGCTTCGCCAGAATCGAAACGCGTACTGGCTCGGTCGCACCGTTGTACCGCGCCAAACAAAGCTTCAGCTTGCAGTTCAGGCATTGGCCACGGCCCCGATGCGCCGGAGCTTTTGGTTACTGGCACATCAGCACGACGCCAGTCTGCACAGCGCGCTAGCGCCTTTTCTGATGACCGACGCCAGCACCGACTGCCGGCATGTCTGAGACATTCGACCTGGTCATTCTCGGCGGTGGTTGTGCTGGTTTGGGCTTGTCGATGGCGCTTGAAGCGCACGGTGCGCAGACGCCTCGCACACTGGTCGTTGAGTCGCGTGAGATGTACCAGAACGACCGCACTTGGTGCTTCTGGAGCGACGAAACCCAGGTTCTGCCCTACAAAATCCAGCACCGCTGGCACACCATGCGCGTGTCAAATGGTGGTCGCAGCGTTGCGCTGCACTGCGGTTCAACCCCCTACCACATGCTAGCGGGCGAGCACTTTTATGCCACCGCATTGGCATCCATCGATCGGCAGCCGAACATCACCCTGCGCATGGGCACATCGGTCAACAGCGAACCGAGCTTCGCAGCTGGCGTGTGGACCGTGGACACCAGCGCGGGCAGCGTCACTGCGCGCGCCGTTGTCGACACCCGACCTCCGCGGTCTGTGGAAATGGGTGGCGCAACCCTTTGGCAATCGTTCTATGGTTGGGAGATCGAATGCGCTGCGGCAGTCTTTGACGCCACTTCCTTAGACCTGATGAACTTTCTCGATCCAGACCCACGCCATGTGCCTTTTGTCTATGTTTTGCCAGTGTCACCCACGCGCGCACTTATTGAACTCACGGTGTTCGGTGCCCAGCCGCTCGGACGCAGCGAGTTGAGTAGCCAGCTTGAGGCAGTAGTCGCAAAACTGGTCGGTGGCTCGCTTTTTAAGACGATTCGCAGCGAACACGGCATATTGCCCATGGGACTTCGCGATGCGCCACGGGCGCTGCACAGCAGCTACGCGCGGGTCGGGATCATGGCCGGTGGCGCACGGCCTAGCACGGGGTATGCGTTTCAGCGCATCGAGTCGTGGGCCCACGAGTGTGCGTCCTCCTTGGCACGCCATGGGCGACCGACACCCCACCGACCCGATCCCCTGCCCCTGCGTCTCATGGACCGAATCTTTTTGGAAGTGTTGCGAACCCACCCTGTTCGAGGAGGCGCTATCTTTTTTTCCTTGTTTGGCCGCGCCCAACCAGCGCGGGTGATCCGGTTCCTGAGCGGTCGTGGCGGTGTGTTGGACAGTTTTGCGGTGATCGCAGCCGTGCCGTTCACGCCTTTCATTCGCGCGGCGTTGCACCTGATGTGGCGCGCTGGCCGTGTCGACAGAGTCGATAGCGTCGATAGCGTCGAGAAGGTGGCATGAATTCTTGGGTCTACCTGGCGAGCCAATGCAGCACTTGCCGCCTCAAGCCTACACCATGAATCTGAAGGCGCAAGGACGTTTGTTCAGTGGGGTGGCTTGGGCCGTGCTCCTTGCGCTGCCTTTGCTCCCGCACCTCAGCACCGAAGTGCAACTCCTCTTGTTGTCGCCGATCATCTTGTTATTTGGCGTTCCGCATGGTGCCTTGGATATTGTTTTTGCGCGCCAGTTTTTGGGCCTTCGGTCCATTGCGAACTGGACGTTTTTCGCGCTGGCCTATGTCGCTTGCACCGCACTGGTCGTTGGGCTGTGGTGGATCTCTCCCGGGTTTTTTCTGGCCGCGTTCCTGTTGATTTCAATCTTTCATTTTTCCGGCGATCCCGAAGGCGACACTCCCGCGCTGTTTCGCATGTTGTACGGCGGCTCAGTCATCTTGTGCCCTTTGTTGCTGCACCAAGCCCAGGTCTTCGAGGTTTTTACCTTTCTGTCGGGAGCAGCCAATGCGCAAATGGTCGTGGCCCTGCTGCAATGGGCTGCTTGGCCTTGGCTTGTCGCAATGGTTGCCGTCGCTATTTACGGTGCGAAACAAGAACCGATGCGCAGTGTGGAACTGTTGTCTGTGGCAGCGCTCTTGACTCTTGCGCCGCCCCTTTGGGGATTCACGCTTTTTTTCTGCGCCATGCACAGCGCCCGCCATGTTCTGAGAACCCGCGATTACGCCTATGCAGGAACCCTCCGCACCTTGTTGGGCGTCGCGTCCTTGCCCATGGCGATCACGGTGGCGGGAGTATCCGTAGCATGGTGGCTGTCGGACGGGATACCGCTCGACATGCGACTTGCCCAACTGCTGTTCGTGGGTCTTGCGGCACTGACCGTGCCCCACATGATTTTGGTAGAGCAAGTCCGCTGGTCGGGCTGGATGGCGGGTCGAAAAGTTGCCCCATAAGGTGATGGAGTCGCCGCTGAGTGATCTTTTTTCAGCGCTTGGTTTGTGGGTGGGGTGGGGT
>JARXAU010000235.1 GCA_029865675.1 Rhodoferax sp. | reverse complement strand
GTTCGTCAATGAGACGGCGGGTGTGCGCTGCTTCTGGATGCGCAACACCTACGTGCCACTGACCATAGCCTTCATTGCGGACGACGGCACCATCGTGAACCTGGCCGACATGACGCCACGGTCTGACGAGTCGCATTGCTCGGCCAAGCCGGTGCGCTTTGCCCTGGAAGTGCCGCAAGGTTGGTTCGCCAAACGCGGCATGAAGGCCGGACTGAAGCTGCGTGGCAGCCCCTTCGGCAACTAGGTCGAGCCGGCCAGACAAGACCAAACAGGCAAGACCAAAGAAAAAGCCCCGAGGCTGCGCGCCTTGGGGCTTTTTTTTCAGCGCGGCGCCGATGGGCGCCCGCAACCTGCTCAGGCGAAGTTGGCTTCCGCGAAGGACCAGTTCACCAACTTGTCGAGAAAGGTTTCAACAAACTTGGGGCGCGCGTTGCGGTAGTCGATGTAGTAAGCGTGTTCCCACACGTCTACGGTCAAGAGGGCGGTGTCGCCGGTGGTCAGCGGCGTGCCAGCGGCGCCCATGTTGACGATGTCCACCGAGCCGTCGGCTTTTTTCACCAGCCAGGTCCAGCCCGAACCAAAGTTGCCCACGGCCGACTTGACGAAGGCTTCTTTGAAGGCGGCGTAGCTGCCCCACTTGGCGGTGATGGCGGCAGCCAGCGCGCCGGTGGGTTCGCCGCCGCCTTGGGGCTTCATGCAGTTCCAGAAAAAGGTGTGGTTCCAGATTTGTGCGGAATTGTTGTAGATGCCGCCGCTGGATTTTTTGATGATTTCTTCGAGCGCCATGGCCTCAAACTCGGTGCCTTTTTGCAGGCTGTTGAGGTTGACGACGTAGGCGTTGTGGTGCTTGCCGTGGTGAAACTCCAGCGTTTCCTGGGAATAGGCGGGGGCCAATGCGTCAATGGCGTAGGGCAGTGCGGGCAGGGTGTGTTCCATGGGGGGGTCCTCTGGGCGGGGGTGGTTAAAACGGTGGATTGTAGAAACTAATTGCTAAGCAGGGACTCGACGCGCAGAGCCACCCGGCCGTCGGCCAAAGTGGCCTCAACGCGCTGGTCAACATGCAGTTGCGCGGCGTGGGTGAGCGCCCGGCCCTGCTCGTCGGTGAGCCAAGCAAAGCCTCTAGCAAGCACCAAATGCGGATCGAGCAGGCCCAAGCGCAGCTCCAGCGCCTGGAGGCGATGCGCCTGGGCTTGTAGCCCCCGGCGGGCAGCCACTCCCAGCGCAGTTTGCAAGCGGTCTAGCGCGACCTGCGGCACTTGCAAACGCGGGGGCAAGGCCTGCCCCAGCCGCTGCCCCAAAGACGCCAGCGCCAATTGCATCCGCGCCACCGCCGCAGAGGGTCGCCCCAAATGGGAGGTGGCCAAGTCCAGCGCCTGGGCGCGGCGGTCCAGCGCGCGGTAGGCGGCGGTCTGCATGCGGTCTTGCAGCCAGGCGGCGGCGTCGAGCGCCTCTTGGCGCGCAGGCGCGCACAGCTCGGCGGCCGCGGTGGGCGTGGGCGCCCGCAGGTCGGCCACAAAGTCGGCAATCGTGAAGTCCGTTTCATGGCCAATGCCCGCCACCACCGGCACCGGGCTGTCAAACACGGTGCGCGCCAGTGTTTCGTCGTTGAACGCCCACAGGTCTTCCATGGCGCCCCCGCCGCGCACCAACAAGATCACATCGATGGGCACTGCGCCCGCAGGGTCAGGATTTGGCTCGGCCACGGCCATGGCGTAAAGCTGCTGCAAGGCCTGGCAGACTTCAGCCGCAGCCCCCGCGCCTTGCACGCTGGCCGGGGCCAGCACCACCGGAATGTGCGGCGCACGCCGCTGCAGCGCGGTGACCACATCGTGCAGCGCCGCTGCCCCGAGCGAGGTGACCAGGCCAATGCCGCGCACCTGGCGGGGCATGGGGCGCTTGTGCGCTGCGTCAAACAAGCCCTGCGCTTCGAGCTTGGCCTTGAGCTGCAAAAACTGCTCAAACAACGTGCCCTCGCCCGCGCGCGCCATGCTTTCCACCACCAGTTGCAGCTCGCCGCGCGGCTGGTACACGCCCAGGCGGCCCGAGACCTCGACCCGCTGGCCGTCGCGCGGCGCAAAGTCCAGGCCGCCCGCGGCGCGCTTGAACATGGCGCAGCGAATCTGACCGCTATCGTCTTTGAGCGAAAAATAGCAGTGGCCGCTGGCGGCGCGTACAAAGCCGCTGACCTCGCCCGCCACGCGCACCGGGTTAAATCGGGCGTCTAGCGCGTCGGCAATGGCGTGGCACAGGGCGCCCACACTCCATACGGGAGGAGCTTTGCGAATCACAGGATTTACGTCGAGCATGGGGGGTCTTGGCAGCGCGCTATCCGCAGCGGAACAATCCCGGATAATGCCTTGATAGCAATGAATTTAGGGGGATATCCCGGTGTTTTCCATCATACAAGCTGCTGGATGGCCGATTTGGCCGCTGATTGCCAGCTCAGTCCTTGCTCTGGCGATCGTGTTTGAGCGTTTTGTAAGTCTCGCCCAAAACAAAGTGGCCCCACCAGGTTTGGACGGCGCAGTCACTGCGGCAACCAAGCAGCGTATTCCGTCGCGTGAATCTGTGGCCGATCTGGCCAAAGGCTCGTTAATGGGACAGGTCTTGGCCAGTGCGCTGCAGGCCTTGCATGAACAGCCCCAGTCGAGTGAAGAGGAAGTCCGGGCCGCCGTGCAACACAGCGGGCGCGTGGTGGCACAGCGGCTACAGGCCCAGCTGAGCGCCTTGGCAACGATCGCCTCCGCTGCGCCTTTAATGGGATTGCTGGGCACAGTGATCGGAATGATTGAAATTTTTGGTGCACAAGCCCCGACCGGAGGGGGGGGCGGCAACCCCGCCCAAATGGCCCAAGGAATTTCAATCGCGCTGTACAACACCGCGTTTGGCTTGCTGGTTGCCATCCCAGCCTTGGTGTTTTGGCGCTATTTCCGCGCCCGCGTTGACGCCTATTTGCTCACCCTGGAGACCGCCGCTGACCAGTTGGTGCGCCATCTAAAAAAGTGCGGGCACATCGCATCATGAGCCTGCGCTTTGGCAGTTCGGGGGATCAGGGTTCGGGCCTTGATTTCAGTCCGCACAGGGGGGACGAGCCCGAGATCAACCTGATTCCTTTCATCGACGTGCTCTTGGTGGTCCTGATTTTCCTGATGTTGTCGACCACTTACAACAAAAACACCCAACTCAAAATCAACCTGCCCACCGCGAACGCTGAAAAGGCACGCGAGTTTCCGCGCGAGGTCCATGTGGGAGTGAGTGCAGGCGGTGACTACTCGGTAGACAACGAGGCGCTACAAGGCCGTGGACTGCGCGCTTTGGTCACGGCCCTGCGCGCGAGCGCACAGGGGGCAGTCACCCCCGTGCTGATCGTTAACGCTGACGCCAATGCCGCGCACCAGTCCGTGATGACCGCAATAGAAGCCGCACGCCTGGTAGGCATCAATCAGGTGACATTCGCCCTGCAGTCGCCCAACTCCCCAGGCGCGGACTAGGGGGATGCGTGCGGCCTTACTGCAGGCATGGGCGGGAAAAGGTCCCTTGGCTCGGCTGTTGCTGCCGGTGGCAAGCTTATATGGCTTACTGGCCGCACTGCGTCGACAGCTGTTTCGCGGGGGGTGGCTGCCAATCCAGCGCGTGGATGCCTTTGTCATCGTAGTTGGGAATGTGGTGGCCGGAGGCGCAGGAAAAACGCCTACGGTTATTGGCTTGGTAAAGCACTTGCAGGCACAAGGCCACAAGGTGGGCGTGGTGTCGCGCGGCCACGGCCGTGACAATCAATCCTGCTTGGAGGTCAACGCACATGCACGCGTGGAGGAAGTAGGGGACGAGCCCCTGCTCATTCACCGCGCTACCGGCGCGCCCGTTTGGGTGGGACGCGACCGCTGGCGCGCGGCTCATGCCCTTTTGGCCCACCGCCCGGACACACGCGTGATCGTGTGCGACGATGGCCTGCAGCATTACCGGCTTTGGCGCGACTTGGAGATCTGCGTTTTTGATGACCGGGGCCGGGGCAATGGCTGGCTGCTCCCAGCAGGCCCCCTGCGCGAACCCTGGCCCCGCCGCGCGGTGGCGGCTGCAGGCCAAAGCCATGACCGACTGCTGGTGCTTCAAACGGCTGGGCAGGTACCAGTCGGTGCCTTTAGTGCATTCCGATGCCTAAGTAACGTAGTGCTAGACAGCCAAGGCAACACCAAGCCCTTAAGCGCGCTCAACGCCCCGGGGCGGGCGCCAGTCATGGCGGTGGCCGGCATTGCCCGACCTGAAGTGTTTTTCGCCATGCTGCGCCAAACCGGGCTGGTGCTGGAGCAAACACTGGCACTGCCTGACCACTTTGACTTTCGCGAGGCCCCTACAGCATCTTGGAGCCCATTCCAGCTGATTTGCACCGAAAAAGATGCAGCCAAGCTTTGGCAAGTGGTGCCCAGCGCGGTGAGCGTCGGCCTGGAACAGACCATCGAAAGCGCTCTTTTCGACGCCGTGGATCGACAGCTCGCGGCGCATGCAGCCTAGGCAAGCAGGCGTTTATCATCACTGTATGGACACTAAGCTTCTCTCCTTGCTCGTATGCCCGGTCACCAAAGGCCCCCTCGAATGGAGCACCGACCAACACGAACTCTGGTCGCGCAGCGCTCGCCTGGCCTACCCGGTGCATGATGGCATTCCCATCCTGCTTGAGAACGAAGCACGCACACTGACCGACGAAGAGTTGGGCCTGTGATTGCGGCAGCCGCACCATTTACCGTACTGATCCCGGCACGGTTGGCGTCGACCCGGCTCCCCAACAAACCCCTGGCCGACATCGGCGGTATTCCGATGGTGGTGCGCGTCGCGCAACGGGTACAATCGGGCGTGGCATCTGGCATTCGGGTGGTTGTGGCAGGCGACAGCGACGCCATCTTGCAAGCCTGCGCGCACTACGGCGTCGATGCAGTGCTGACCCGCCAAGACCACGCCTCGGGCAGCGACCGGTTGGCACAGGCCTGCGACTTGCTCGGGCTTGGCGACGACGAGATTGTGGTCAATGTGCAAGGCGACGAACCATTGATAGAACCCGCGCTGGTTGGCGCGGTAGCCCAAACACTTCAGAAAAGTCCAGCGGCCAGCATGGGTACGGTTGCTTGCGCTATCGCGAACCTTGACGAGTTTCACAACCCCAATGTCGTCAAGGTCGTGCTGGACGCGGCGTCGCATGCGCTGTATTTCAGTCGCGCGCCCATCCCTTGGTGGCGAGACCGCCCCGATTCCGGCGTCCTGCCCGAGCCCGCGCCGCTGCGCCATATTGGCATATACAGCTACCGCGTCGGGTTTTTGCGGCAGTTTCCTCAATTGGCCCCCTCGCCGCTAGAAACCATCGAAGCGCTGGAACAACTGCGCGCGCTCTGGCACGGCCACCGCATTGCAGTCCACGTGACCGATACCACGCCCGGTGCAGGCGTGGACACGCCGCAAGACCTGGAACGCGTGCGGGCCTGGTTTGCACACCACCCTTGAAACTTTAGCTGCGCAACCGCGTTGGTATGCAAGCGAGCCGCTAGTTCTCGCGTGCTATTCTCAAGCAAACATAGTGCGCTTTACAGAGACAGCACCCCGATGGTGCGTAGGCGCAAACGAGATTTCTATTCTTTTTGAGGTTTGCAATGAAACTGATTCTTCTAGGGGCTCCCGGGGCAGGCAAAGGCACGCAGGCTGCTTTCATCTGTAAAAAGTACGGCATTCCGCAAATTTCCACCGGTGACATGTTGCGGGCTGCTGTGAAAGCGGGGTCCCCCCTGGGCCTGGAGGCCAAGTCTGTCATGGACTCCGGCGGATTGGTCAGCGACGCGCTCATCATTAACCTGGTGAAAGAACGCCTCACGCAAGCCGATTGCGCCAACGGCTTTTTGTTTGACGGTTTTCCCCGCACCATTCCCCAGGCCGACGCCATGAAGGCCGCTGGCGTGGACCTGGACTATGTGGTCGAGATCGACGTGCCCTTTGAGAGCATTGTTGAGCGCATGAGCGGCAGGCGCTCGCACCCAGCATCGGGGCGCACCTACCACGTGCGCTTCAATCCGCCCAAGGTCGAAGGCGTGGACGACGTCACCGGCGAGCCCCTGATCCAGCGCGAAGACGACAAAGAAGCCACGGTCCAAAACCGCTTGTCCGTGTACAGCGCGCAAACCCGTCCGTTGGTGAAGTACTACTTCGACTGGGCGCAGCACGAGCCCGCCAAAGCGCCCAAATACCGTTCCGTGAGCGGACTGGGCGACGTGGACGCTATCACCGCCCAAGTTTTTGCGGTGCTGGAGAGCTAAACACTGATTTCGCCAAGGCTTCAGCCAGCGCGAGGCCAACAAAAAAGGGATGCTTAAAACATCCCTTTTTTTGCGCCCGAACCTGGGCTATGCCAACTTAATAAGCCTTGCCCAATTGGTCCAGGATCGCCGGGTTTTCCAGCGTAGACACGTCCTGGGTGACGGCCTCGCCTTTGGCCAGCGAGCGCAAGAGGCGGCGCATGATTTTGCCGCTGCGCGTCTTGGGCAGGTTTTCACCAAAACGGATGTCCTTGGGCTTTGCAATCGGGCCGATCTCTTTGGCCACCCAGTCGCGCAACTGCTTGGCAATGACTTTGGCCTCTTCGTCATTGGGGCGCGAGCGTTTGAGCACCACAAAGGCGCAAATCGCCTCGCCGGTCAGATCGTCCGGGCGCCCCACCACGGCGGCTTCGGCCACCAGGTCGGTTTTGGACACCAGGGCCGACTCAATTTCCATGGTGCCCATGCGGTGGCCGGAGACATTGAGCACATCGTCAATGCGCCCGGTAATGCGGAAGTAGCCCCGGTCCGCACTGCGCACCGCGCCGTCGCCAGCCAGGTACATCGTGCCACCCATTTCTCCGGGAAAGTAGCTCTTCTTAAAGCGCTCGGGGTCGTTCCAGATGGTGCGGATCATGGACGGCCAGGGGCGCTTGACGACCAGAATGCCGCCCGTGCCGTTCGGGATGTCGTGGCCCGCTTCGTCCACGATGGCGGCCATGATGCCGGGCAGCGGCAAGGTGCAGCTTCCGGGAACCAGGGGCGTGGCGCCAGGCAGCGGCGTCATCATGTGGCCGCCGGTCTCTGTCTGCCAGAAGGTGTCCACGATGGGGCACTTCTCGTGGCCTATGTTCTTGTAGTACCACATCCAGGCTTCGGGGTTGATGGGCTCGCCCACCGAGCCCAGGATGCGCAGGCTGCTCAGGTCCGAGCGGTCGGGATGCACTGCGGCGTCACTCTCAGCGGCCTTGATCAGCGACCGAATAGCCGTGGGTGCGGTGTAGAAAATGGAGCACTTGTGGCGCTCGATCATCTGCCAGAAGCGTCCGGCGTTGGGGAAGGTGGGCACGCCTTCAAAAATGATTTGCGTGGCACCTGCGGCCAGCGGACCGTAGGCCACGTAGGTGTGGCCGGTAATCCAGCCAATGTCAGCCGTGCACCAGAACACGTCATCGGGTTTCAAATCGAAGGTCCAGTCCATGGTCAGCTTGGCCCACAGCAGGTAGCCGCCAGTGGAATGCTGCACGCCCTTGGGCTTGCCGGTTGAACCCGAGGTGTACAAGATGAACAGCGGATGCTCCGCACCCACGGGCATGGGTGCGCACACCGTGCTTTGGCCTTCCATCGCTTGCTCAAACGTTTTGTCCCGCCCTGCCACCATATTGCAAGCGCTGGCCGTGCGCTGGTACACGTACACCGTTTTGATCGACTCGCAGCCGCCCATGGCGATGCCTTCGTCCACAATGGCCTTGAGCGGCAACTCTTTGCCCCCGCGCATCTGGAAGTTGGAGGTGATGACCGCCACTGCCCCGGCGTCCATGATGCGCTCTTGCAGCGCCTTGGCCGAGAAGCCACCAAACACCACGCTGTGGGTCGCGCCAATGCGGGCGCAGGCCTGCATGGCGATCACGCCTTCGAGCGTCATAGGCATGTAAATCAGAACCCGGTCGCCTTTTTGGATGCCATCGGCCTTGAGCGCATTGGCAAACTGGCTCACGCGTGAGAGCAGTTCGCGGTAAGTGGTTTTGGTGACGGCGCCGTCGTCGGCCTCAAAAATGACGGCGGTCTTGTTCTCATTGGGCGTGCCCATGTGCTTGTCCAGGCAATTGGCCGAGGCGTTGAGTTCGCCATCGTCAAACCATTGGTAAAAAGGCGCGTTGGACTCGTCCACGGTGCGGGTAAAGGGCTTGTTCCACACCACGTTGTCGCGGGCGAGTTGCGCCCAAAAGCCCTCGAAGTCGTCTTCAGCCGCCTTGCACAGGGCGTTGTAGCTGTCCATGCCAGAAATGCGCGCGGACTGGACCACCGCATCGCTGGGATAAAAAACCCGGTTTTCGACTAGGACCGATTCAATGGCGGACGTTGAAGAACCCATGCTGTTGTCTCCTTGTTATTCAAAAAACTAACGCTGATGGTCGGCGCGGGCACTTACGTGCCACTGGCTCGCAGCCAGGCCGCTATTTTGCAGTCTCTGCAAGCCATCAAAAAACGGATATTCAAATTGTGCCAGCGCAGCGCCAGGCTAGGGCACCCCGTAGACGGACGCCTTAGTTAAACTGCCCTTTCCCACTCTGTCCCACGGCTCCCAAACCGCACCATCCATGACCACCATTGCCCAAGAAGACCTGATCGAGTCCGTTGCCGCTGCCCTGCAGTTCATCAGCTACTACCACCCCACGGACTACATTGCCCACCTGGCCCGCGCCTACGAGCGCGAGCAAAGCGCAGCTGCCAAAGACGCCATCGCGCAAATCCTGACTAACAGCAAAATGAGCGCCACCGGCCACCGGCCGATTTGCCAGGACACCGGCATCGTCAATGTGTTTCTTAAAGTGGGCATGGATGTGCGCTGGGGCGGCTTTACCGGCAGCCTGGACGATGCCGTCAACGAAGGCGTGCGCCGGGCTTACAACGACCCCAGCAACACCTTGCGCGCCAGCGTGGTCGCCGACCCCGAGTTTTTGCGCAAAAACACCAAGGACAACACTCCCGCAGTGATATTCACCGAAATCGTGCCCGGCAACACGGTTGAAGTGACGGTGGCAGCCAAAGGCGGCGGCTCGGAGAACAAGAGCAAGATGATCATGCTCAACCCCGGCGACTCGGTGGTCGACTGGGTGCTTAAAACCGTGCCCACCATGGGCGCCGGTTGGTGCCCGCCGGGCATGCTGGGCATCGGCATTGGCGGCACGGCTGAAAAAGCCGTGCTCATGGCCAAAGAGAGCCTGATGGACGATCTGGACATGTACGAATTGCAAGCCAAATCCAGCAGCGGTGCGGCGCTCACAC
>JARXAU010000217.1 GCA_029865675.1 Rhodoferax sp. | reverse complement strand
CTCGCAAATTCCTTGACCTTTCAATCTCATCGGTTACTTCCATGACTTCACCTTTCAGATACACCCCGTTGGCGGTCGCGTCCATGGCCTTGGTTTCTGGCCTGCTGGCACCCGCCCTTGCCCAAACGCTTGATGAGGTGGTGGTTTCTGCGTCCCGCGCGCAGGCCCGCAGTTTTGACGCGCCAGCAGCCATCCAGTCGGTGGGACGCGAGGTGATCCAAAACGGTGGCCCGCAGGTTAATCTGTCGGAATCGCTGGTCCGCGTGCCGGGCCTGACCATTCTGGACCGCAGCAACTACGCACAGGATTTGCAGTTGTCCATTCGTGGCTTTGGCGCACGGGCGGCCTTTGGTATACGGGGTATTCGCCTGCTAATTGACGGCATTCCGGCATCCACGCCTGACGGGCAGCGACAGGGCTCATCGGTGAGCCTGACGTCCATGGACCGTATTGAAGTCTTGCGCGGCCCTTTGGCGCAGCTTTATGGCAATGCATCAGGCGGCGTCATCCAGGCGTTTACCAAGCCAGCGTCTACGGTACCGCTGGTGGACTACCAATACTACGTGGGCGACTACGGCCTGCACCGCGCAGATTACCAGTTCTCAAACACGGTGGGGGGCTACGGGCTCGTGGCCGACTACAGCACCTTCACCATCGACGGCTATCGCAACAACAGCCGCACCGAGCGCAAGCAGTTCAACGGCAAGCTCGGCTTCAAAGCCAATGATCAGACGCGTGTGAACCTGGTGTTCAACCAGTTTGATATGCCGCTGGCGGAAGATCCCTTAGGTTTGACAGCGGCTCAGCTCAAGGCCAACCCGACCGGGGCGGGGACGGACGCAGTAAGCAATAAAGCACGCAAAATTGTGCTCCAAAACCAGCTAGGTGGATCGGCCACTTACACCGTAGACCGAGACCACGCTTACACCGGACGCGCCTATTACGGCACGCGTGAGAACCTCCAGTACCAAAGCAATGGCCGATGGATCGGCCTGAGCCGCGACTACTACGGCGCCGGACTGCAGTACAACGCGAAAACCACCTGGGCTGATGTGCCGGTGCAGTACGCGGCAGGCTATGAATTTGACCGCTCGAGCGAGCGCAGGCAGGCGGGCAATTCCCCAGCAGGCACCAAGACGCCCGGCTCACTGACACGCGACGAGGACAACCTGGCGGAGAACAGCGACTTGTTTTTGCAAGCCACGGCCCAAGTGTCGGAACAATTCGCGGTGACCGGTGGGCTGCGCGCCAGCACGGTGCGCTTTGTCAGTGATGACAAATACACTCCGTTCACTGCGGACAGCCCAGACGGCTCGGGCAGCACCCGTTACAGCGCGAACAACCCCGTGCTCGGTTTCACGTATTTCGCAAATGACCATCTCAACCTGTACGCCAATTACGGTCAGGGCTTCGAGAGCCCGACTTTGGCAGAGGTCGCTTACCAGGGCAGCAGCACGCCAGTGGCACAGTTCAACCCGGCACTCAACGCGTCCAATAGCCGACACTACGAACTGGGCGCGAAATGGGTTCCGCAACGCGGCACGCGTGTGGACTTTGCAGTGTTTCAGATCAGTTCCACCGACGAGATCGTGGTTGCCGCCAGTTCCAGTGGCCAGACCTCCTACAAAAATGCGCCAGGCACCTCGCGCACGGGGTTTGAGCTGACCGGAAACACTTTACTCACGCCACATTGGGCCGCCACCTTGTCTGCGTCCATGCTGGATGCACAGTATTCCCAGGCTTTTAAGTCCGGCACCACGCCCGTTGCAGCGGGTAACAAGATACCGGGCATTCCGCAAACCTCCGTCTTCTCCGAAATGGCCTGGACCGGTCAAGCCGCATCAACCGGTGCCAAAACCGCTGGATTGGGCCCTCGCTTGGCCGTCGAGTTGGTGCACTCAGGCCGCATTTATGCGGACGACATCAATGCCGCCTCCTCTGACGGTCGCACCGTGTTCAACCTGAGCGCCAGCCAGCGCTGGGCCGTGGACAAGGCAGCGGTAACGGTGTACGCACGCCTGAATAATGCAAGCGACGAGCGCTATGTTGGCTCGGTCATCGTGAACCAAGCCAGCAAGCAGTTTTTTGAGCCCGGCTTGCCCAAAAACTGGATGTTCGGCGTCTCGGTTTCTGCGCCGCTGTAGAAACGCCCCGGTGGTGGGCTACTGCACCACCACTGGTACCCGCTGTGCAAGTCCACACATCAGCTCGTAGCCCAGGGTTTGGGCGTGGGCGGCCACCTCGTCGATTGGCAGCACGGGGCCTGTGGATGCTGCGCCCCACAGCGTGACTTCACTACCCAGGTCGGCTTCGGGCAGGTGTGTGAGATCCACCGCCAGCATGTCCATGCTAACCCGGCCCACGGTGTGGCTGCGCACGCCGTTTACCAGTACCGGCGTGCCAGTGGGGCAAATCCGCGGGTAACCGTCGGCATAGCCGCAAGCCACCACGCCAATGCGCATAGCGCGTTCGGCCACAAAACCCGATCCATAGCCCACGGTGTCGCCTCGGGCCAGGTCTTGGGTGGCGATGACGCCCGCGCGCAGGCTCATGGTGGGCAGCAGGCCCCAGTGGTCGGCCGGGTGCTCCGGGTGGTCTGGCGCGCTGCCGTACAGGGCAATACCGATGCGCACCCAGTCGTTGGCGCAGTGGGCGTGGCGCAAGGTGGCTGCACTGTTGCTGATGCAGCGCTCGCCAGGCAATTCGGCACTGGCGGCTTCAAACGCCGCCAACTGCGCGGCCACGCCCCGCGCGCTGTCAGCGTCGCTGAAGTGGGTCATGAGCGAGATTTCGTCCACCTGGGGCAGTGCGTTTAGGCGCGTCCAAGCGGCGCGGTAGTGTTCGGGGCGAAAGCCCAGGCGGTTCATGCCGCTGTTCATCTTCAAAAACACGCGCTGCGGCACATTGGTTTTGTGCGCGGCCAGCATGTCGATTTGCGCCTCGTTGTGCACCACGTGCCACAGGTCCAGGCGGGAGCACCATTCCAGGTCGCGCAGTTCAAATGCGCCCTCCAACAGCAATATCGGCCCGCGCCAGCCCAGGGCGCGCAAACGCTGGGCCTCATCAAGGTCCAGTAGCGCAAAGCCGTCCGCGCCGCGCAGGCCGTCAAACGCGCGCTCCATGCCGTGGCCGTAGGCATTGGCCTTGACCACCGCCCAGGCTCGGGCGTCGGGCGCTTGGGCGCGGGCCGTTTGCAGGTTGTGGCGCAGGGCCTCGGTATGGACGATGGCTTGGATTGGACGGGGCATGGCGCAACTGTAGCTGCGCCGCAGCGGCACCGACACGGCAAGCGCACGGCTGCGTGCTATAACCCACGCACTTTGCCCTCTGATCGATATCAACCCACCGCCACCGGCGCATAGCGACTCGCACTTTTACTGATGAAACGCGGTTTTTTCACCATCATGGCGGCGCAGTTTTTTAGCTCGCTGGCGGACAACGCATTGTTTGTGGGCGCAGTCCAGTTGTTGCGCGGCGCCGACGCCCCTGAATGGCAGCAAGCGGCCCTGGTGCCCATGTTTGCACTGTTTTATGTGGTGCTGGCGCCTTTTGTCGGAGCGTACGCTGACGCGTTCCCCAAAGGACGTGTCATGTTAATCAGCAACGGTATCAAAATCGTGGGTTGCCTGCTGATGTTGTTTGGTAGCCACCCTCTGATGGCTTACGCCATTGTCGGCTTGGGCGCTGCAGCCTATTCGCCCGCCAAGTACGGCATTCTGACGGAGCTACTGCCCGCCTCGCAGTTGGTGAAAGCCAATGGTTGGATTGAGGGCCTGACGATTGCATCCATTATTTTGGGGGTGTTGTTAGGTGGCCAGCTGGTGGGCCCGCATGTTGCGCCTTTCTTGCTGTCGTTTGACCTGCCGTTCATCGACACCGGCATTGACACACCACCCGAAGCAGCTATCTGCGCCCTGATTCTTGTGTACCTCGCCGCAGCCTGGTTCAACACACGAATTCCTCGCACTGGTGTCACCATGCGTCCGCTTCCCCAGCGCATCGTCAGTCTGTTGCCCGATTTTTGGAGCTGCAACACGCTGCTTTGGAAAGACCGCTTGGGGCAAATCTCGCTTGCGACCACCACCTTGTTCTGGGGTGTGAGCGGGAATTTGCGCTACATCGTCTTAGCATGGGCGTCCGTGGCCTTGGGCTACGGCGTGACCCAGGCCTCCTCCTTGGTAGGCGTCGTGGCTGTGGGTACTGCACTTGGCGCGGTGGTGGCCTCGATGCGCATGCGATTGGACATGGCCACCCGCGTCATACCGCTGGGGATTGTCATGGGCCTGTTAGTGATACTGCTCAACGTAATTACCAACGTCTGGGTGGCTGCACCGTTTTTGGTACTTCTGGGCGCATTGGGCGGGTTTTTGGTGGTGCCGATGAACGCTTTGCTACAACACCGCGGCCACAACCTGATGGGGGCGGGGCGCTCAATCGCGGTGCAAAATTTCAATGAACAAGCCTGCATTTTGATGCTCGGCGGCCTGTACAGCGTGTCCACCGGGATGGGGGTCTCTGCATTTGCAGCTATCAGCGCCTTTGGCTTGCTGGTGGCGGGCTGCATGTGGCTGATCAAGCGTTGGCACGATCACAATGCCCGCGAGCACGGAGAAGAACTGGCCCACCTGCTCGACATTGCGCGCAACGATGACCTGCATGGCTAGTTCGGCCCGACCGAATTCTGACTCGACAAGGAAAACCGCATGACCACCGCCTTTGATTTTGAAGCCCTCACGATAGACGGCAAGCCCCTGGCACTGAGAGACCTGTCCGGCAAAGCCTTGCTGGTCGTAAATACGGCCAGCGCCTGCGGCTTTACGCCCCAATTTGCCGGGCTAGAAGCGCTGCACCAAAAGTTTGCCAGCCGTGGCTTGGTGGTGCTGGGCTTTCCCTGCAACCAGTTTGGCGCACAGGACAAGGGAAGCAACGACGAGATTGCCGCTTTTTGCCAAAAGAACTACGGTGTAAGTTTCACCATGATGGCAAAAGTGGACGTCAACGGTACGCAGGCCCACCCACTATTTCAGTGGCTGACCAAAGAGGCGCCCGGCATCTTGGGCACCCAGGCGGTGAAGTGGAACTTCACCAAGTTTTTGGTCGGGCCCGACGGCGTGGCCCGAAAGCGCTATGCGCCCACTGATACGCCCGCCAGTTTGGACGGTGACATTGAGGCAGCGTTGCCGGCCGTTTGAGCCAGCGCAGCGTCCAACACCTCTATCCAGTGGCGCACCGGTATGGAAGTGCCGCTTTGTAGGTGAGTGATGCAGCCGATGTTGGCGCTGCAAATACCCTGGGGCTGCAGAGCTTGCAAGTGGCCCAGCTTGCGGTCGCGTAACTCCTGGGCGATGGTGGGGTGGAGTACAGAGTAGGTTCCCGCCGACCCACAGCACAGATGCGCTTCGTTGGTGGCTAGCTGCACCGTGAAGCCCAGGGCGGCCAGGTGGGTTTCCACCCCACCACGCAATTTTTGGCCATGCTGCAAAGTGCAAGGGGGGTGAAAAGCCTGCACCCCGACCGCCTGCGCTGCTTGGGCACTGACGCCGGGCTTGAGTGCATCCACCAGCTCGGGCAGCAGCTCGCTCAGATCGCGGGTGAGTGCGCTCACCCGCTGTGCTTTGGCCGCATACAGCGGGTCGTCGCGCAGCACGTGGCCGTAGTCTTTGACCATGACGCCGCAGCCCGAGGCGTTCATCACAATCGCCTCCACGCCTGCCCCCGCAGCGGGCGTAATATGCGGCCACCATGCGTCGATATTGGCGCGCATGGCGTCCTTGGCGCCGTCTTGGTCGTTCAGGTGGAACTTGACCGCGCCGCAGCAACCCGCCTTGGGCGCGACCACGGTTTGAATGCCTGCGGCGTCCAGCACGCGCGCCGTCGCACTGTTGATATTGGGCGCCATGGACGGCTGCACGCAACCGGCCAGCATCAGCACCTTGCGCGCATGCAACGCCACCGGCATGCGGCCCGCGTCCTGCGCGGCCGGTACTTTGGAGCGAATCGCTTCGGGCAGCACGCCGCGCACCGCCTGGCCTAACTTCATGGCCACGCCAAACAAGGGCGAGGGCAGGCCTTCTTTCAAGGCCCAGCGCACCGCGCGCTCGGGCAAGGGGCGTGGCACTTTGGCGTCCACCAGCTTGCGCCCCAGGTCGATCAGGTGGCCGTATTCCACGCCGCTGGGGCAGGTGGATTCGCAGTTGCGGCAGGTCAGGCAGCGGTCCAGGTGCTGCTGGGTTTTGCGCGTGGGCTCGGCGCCTTCGAGCACTTGCTTGATCAGGTAAATGCGCCCGCGCGGGCCGTCCAGCTCATCGCCCAGCAGCTGGTAAGTGGGGCAGGTGGCGGTGCAAAAACCGCAGTGCACGCAGTTGCGCACAATGGCCTCGGCGGCCTGGCCGTCGGCGCTGTGTTGGTATTCGGGGGAGAGCGTGGTTTGCATGGCGGGTGAGGGGGCTTAAGCCACGGAGTGCGGGCGGTGGGTGTTGAACACGCCGTCGGGGTCAAATTGCAGTTGCAAAGCGCTTTGGATGCGGGCTTGCGTGCCGTCTTGCGGGGCAAACACCGGCGCGCCAGCGTCCACGTTGGCCAAGGCGCCGACCGGGCGGCGAAACAAGGTGGCGTGGCCGCCAGCACCCTGCGCCAGCGCGTGCAGTTGCGCTGCCGCAGAGGCCGGCGCCCACAGCCAGCGCTGGCCACCGTGCCATTCAATGCACTGGGCGTAGGGCAGCGCCAGCACGGGCGCGGTCTGCGGCACCGACAGGCGCCACAAACACAAATCAGGTGCAGGCGGCGCATTAAAAAACGGCAGACGCTGGTCGCGCGCTGCGGCCCAATCGGCGCTGGCCTGGGTGTTGTCCATGACTTCGGCCTCGCCGCCTTGGGCCAGCACCTCGGCTCGCATGCGCGGCAGCGCCGCCTGCACCGCAGCGAGTGCGCCGCGCAGCCGCACAAACAGTGTGTCGCCGCCTTCGCCGCCCTCAAGCGGGTCGTGCACCCAGCAACTCGCGTTCAGGGGCAAAGGCTGGCCGCCCCACCGGTGCAGCAGGGCCAGGGCCGCGTCCTGCGGCAACGCGCAGGCCAGCGTGGCCTCGCTGGGCGCAAACGCCAGCACCTTGAGCGAGACCTCGGTGATCACCCCCAGCGTGCCCCAGCTGCCCGCCAGCAGGCGGCTGACGTCATAACCGGCCACGTTCTTCATCACCTGTCCCCCGAAGGTCAGGTGCTCACCTTTGCCATTGATAAACCGCGCGCCCAGTACATAGTCTTTGACCGCCCCCACACTGGCCCGCGACGGGCCGCTTAAGGCCGCAGCCACCATACCGCCCACGGTGCCTGCACCCGCCGGGCCAAAGTGCGGCGGCTCAAAGGGCAGGCATTGGTTTTTTTCCAGCAAAGCGGCTTCTAGCTCGGCCAACGGCGTACCAGCTTGCACCGTTACCACCAGCTCGGTGGGCTCGTAGCTCACGATGCCATGCAGGCCTTGGGTTGACAGCGGCTGGCCGCGCAAACCCGCGCCAAAAAAGTCTTTGCTACCGCCACCGCGCACCCGCAGCAGCCGGTCTTCGGGGATGGGCGCACTGCGCGCCTGGCGGATACGGTCGGTGAGTTCCGCGAGCGCGGGGGATTGAATCTGCATGTGGAGATGCTAAATGCCCGCAGCGGGCTTGACAGTGAATTTTTTGAACGCCGCACAGTCAAAAATTGGTGGCGGTGGCGGTGGCGGTGGCGGTGGCGGTGG
>JARXAU010000148.1 GCA_029865675.1 Rhodoferax sp. | reverse complement strand
ATACAGCAAAGGTATCGAGCATGAGGGCCATGCCCAAAACAACCGCCGCCAGCGACCACAGCGCAGTCCAGGTGGCAGGTTTTGCCCCCGGCGCGGTGAGCGGCTTGGGCTGGCGGGCCATGCCTTGGAGCAGCACCGACGCAGCCAAAAAGCCCGAAGTGAGGCTGGGGATTTGGAAGGACAGCGCCAGCCAGTAACTGACTCCCCACGGCCCTGGCACCCAAGCCCACAGCGCCAGCACCCAGGGCAGCCAGCGGCGCAGCGCGGGCGCGCGGTCCAAGCGCGACACCCAGAGCAGCCCCAGCGCCGCCAGTACCAGGCTCCACAGCAGGTGGCGCGCCCAAACCAGGCTCTGCGCCGACGGCAACAAGGGTGCGTAGTGCGGGGTCAGCGTCTGCCAGCTGTCCACAAGGTTCATGGCGCTGCCTTTGGCGAAGTGGGTGGGAGGGCTGGCAGCGTGGTTGAAGATGGATTGGCTACCCAGTCAAAGCGCCGCCAGGCGATGCGCTTGCGGCGGTCGGTATAGCTCACCCACAGGCTCTGGTCGGCCCAGGCCATGGCGGGGTAGGAATATTCATAGCCCGGGCCGGCACGCTCCAGATCTTCCACGGTGGACCAGGATACGCCATCGCTGGCGCTGGCAAGCCGCAAGGTCTGGCGGTCGCTGCTTGAGGGGTTGAAAGCCAGCAGGTGCTGGGCGCCCACACTGAGCGTGGCGATTCCAGCGTCGGGGTTGTCCAGCGGCAGGTCGGCGCCCTCGCGCCAGGTGGCACCGCCGTCCAGCGTCTCGGCCACCCGAATCTTGCCGTGGTCGCCATGGTCCCGCATCAGCGCAGTCCAGTGGCTGGGGCCTAGCGCCAGCAAGGCGGGCTGCAAGGTAAAGGTGCGCTGCGAGATGCGCACCATGCCCAGGTAATCACCTTGCGCGCCAAAGCGCAGCGCTACCGGTGTTTTGCTACCCAACTCAAAATACGCCGGTAAAACCATGCCGCCGTCTGCCAGCGGCAGGGGCGCGGTGCGTACCAAGTAGCTCAGGTTCCAGAGCCACGACATGGGCAGCACGCCCAGGGGCTCGAAGCGCAGCGCCGGGTCGTTGAACGCGCTGACTTGGCGCAAATGCACAATCCGCGACGCCGCCCAGCCCCCCCAGCCGGTGCCCACCACAAACAAGTGCATGCGGCCCGTGGCATCAATCCAGGCCACCGGATTGCCGATGCGGCGCACCCCCGCACCCAGCGCGGCGCCTACCACGTGGCGGTTGACCACAAACTGCGGCGCGGTCCAGGCCTGGGTGCTGCGGTCAAACTGGGAAGCGGCAATTTGCACATTGGGCGCGCTCTCGCGGTCGCCCGCAAACCAAAACACAGTGAGCGCCGCCGCGTGGGCCGCAGGCATGGCCAGCAAATCGCTGGCATGCGCCGCCAATACGCCATCAGGCATGGGAATGCTGCCGCGCGCGCGCTGCACCCACCGGCCGGGGGCAGAAGCCTGGCCGGGCGACACAGCGGCCTGTGCGACAAGCGGCGGTGCCGGACGCTGGGACAGGTTCCACCCCAGCGCCAGCGCAATCAGCAGCAGAGCCAGCGCACAGCGCAGCAACAAGGGGTGGACAATCATGGAGTGGCATTATCAGCCGCTGTACCGGTCCTTCCGTGACCGGCCCCGCTAGGAGATGTATTCAATGATCCAAAGCCCCAGTACCAACCCCAGCCCCAGCATCTTGCGCACCACGCCCTTGTCCGCGCCGCCGTGGCCGACGATAGACCCGTTTTTGTTTTGCGTGCACCACGTAGACGCCTACCCGCGTGGCAACGCCGCCATGGGGCCGGACGCCGCCTTAAGCGGGCGCAATCTGGGCCAAGACTTTGCGAGCCAAGACGGCTGGAGCATGTACCACGGCAAGACCATTCCCGGCTTTCCGGCGCACCCGCACCGGGGGTTTGAAACGATCACCATCGTGCGCCAAGGACACATCGACCACTCCGACTCGCTGGGCGCCACCGCCCGCTTTGGGCCGGGCGACGTGCAATGGCTCACGGCGGGCAAGGGCATCGTGCACTGCGAAATGTTCCCCTTGCGCAACGCGGATTCGCCCAACCCGGCCGAGCTGTTCCAAATCTGGCTCAACCTGCCAGCCAAAAACAAAATGGCCGAGCCCCACTTCACCATGCTCTGGGGCGAAAACGTGCCCACCGTGCGCCATGTGGACGCCCAAGGCCATGCCACCGAGGTGGTGGTAGTGGCCGGCGCTTTGGACGGCGCACAGGGCCTGCCGCCGCCGCCCGACTCTTGGGCCAGCGAAGCGGACTCGGACCTGGCCATCTTCACCATCCGCATGGACAGTGGCGCGCGCTGGACCCTGCCTGCGGCCCGGCACCCAGACACGCGGCGCCAGCTCTACTACTTCAAGGGCGACGCGCTCGCCATGGCGGGCCAGGCAATTGCGCCCCAGTCGGTGGTGGAGGTGCGGGCGCAAGACGCCATCGAATTCGTCAACAGCGGGCAAGTCGCCGAGCTGCTGATGCTGCAAGCCCGGCCCATTGGGGAGCCGGTGGCGCAGTACGGCCCGTTTGTCATGAACACCCAGGCCGAAATCCACCAGGCGTTTGCCGACTACCGCCGCACCGAGTTTGGCGGCTGGCCCTGGGCGAGCAGCGACCCGGTGCACCCGCGCGACAAAGGCCGCTTTGCTCAGCATGCGGGTGGACGGATGGAAGAGCGCTGATAGCGGCTCCGTCGCCGCTCCAGCGCGGCGCGCCCGGCGGATCACGGCGTTCCAGGGGCTTTAGGAAATCAGCGAACCAGGCCGCGCAAAGTACGCACGAGCGACCACCAACGGACTGCCTTGGGCAGCGCTAGCCTCGACGTTACTGCCACCCCGCACGCGAACAAGGCGGCAAACACCAATGGATGGCGGCGTAGCCAGCCCACGCCACTGCCCAATCGGTCCAGCTGCGCCAAGGGTTCCGCGAAGGCCTGCGCGCCCTGGACGAAGTCCTGGCGAAGCTGGGCGCTGCGCCACAGCGCACGTTCGTGACGCAGGCGCAGTTCGAGTTGCTGCTGCCTCATGGTGCCTCTCCACTGGGAAAGTTCATTGCAAGGGCCCGTTCATTCATTGCCCCGGTCACGCGCCAGCTCTCGGACGCTGGCGTGAAACATGCCCAATGGGTTGCGCAAACGGCGCTTTGCAAAGGCCAACAATGCCAACCCCGCGCCCAGCATCAACAAGGCCATAGCGCCTGCGGCAGCCAAGCGCCATGCCTCGTCTACCAGCAACACCACGGTGGCACAGAGCATCACCAGACCGAGCGCCCAGCAAACCAAGGCGACGGCCACCAGCACCACCACGTCAAGCAGGCGGCTCTTTTCGGCTTCAAGCTCGGTGCCCAGCAGCTCCAAGCGCACTTGCGCTGTTTCCAGCACGGTCGAAAGCAGTTGCCGCACCGAAGCTAGCAATCCGCCGCCAGTCGCGTGCTGCGCGCCAAACCGACCAGCGGAAAAACTGTCTTTAGGGGATTCGCTCATGGGGGCGCTGGCGAAGGGCTTATTGCTTGCGCAAAGCGAGGCCGACCAACAAGCCCACCGCTGCTGCGATCCCAATAGACTGCCAGGGGTGCTCTCGCACGTACTCGTCGGTCGCGTCACCGGCAGCCTTGGCAGTGTTGAGCGCTGCCTCCTGCAAGTGCTTGAGCTCGCGCGTGGCCTCGGCCAAGCGTGCCTCAATGCGCGCCCGCACACCCAAGGCACCCTCGCCCACTTGATCGGCCGTCATGCGCAGAAGCTCCTGCGCGTCCTCGATGACCAGTCGCAAGTCGTGCATCAGCTTGGTTTTGTGGTCGGTGTGCATAGAAGTCATTCAAAAGCTCCAAAGGTTATTGATTGCACAAATATACGGCTCCCGGGCCGATGTGACTTGATACACCTCAAAAAAGCAAGCGTTGGAACACCGAAAAACCAGAATGCAACGAAGACAGGGCTGCGGGGCACGAAAATAGACGCTTCGCAGTATTTACGGAAGATTTTCATGTCCCTCATTCCCGCCACCATCCTCACCGGCTTCCTGGGCGCTGGCAAGACCACTGTGCTCAAACGCATTCTGACCGAGGCGCATGGGCAAAAAATCGCCGTCATCGAAAACGAGTTTGGCGAGGAAAACATCGACAGCGATATTTTGGTGTCTGACACCACCGAGCAAATCATCCAGATGAGCAACGGCTGCATATGCTGCACCATCCGCGAGGACCTGCGCGCCACCCTGCGCGACTTAGCCGAGAAAAAGCGCAAAGGCGAGCTTGACTTTGACCGCGTGGTAATAGAGACCACCGGCCTGGCCGACCCAGGACCGGTGGCGCAAACCTTTTTCATGGACGACGAGGTGGCCGAGTCCTACCTGCTCGACGCCATAGTGACGCTGGTGGACGCCAAACACGCGCCCGAGCAGCTCAATGACCGCCAAGAAGCACGCCGCCAAGTGGGCTTTGCAGACCAGATTTTCATCAGCAAGTCCGAGCTGGTGTCGGCCGAAGACCTGCAAGCGCTGCAGCACCGCCTTAAACACATGAACCCGCGCGCGCCGCAGCACACGGTGCACTTTGGCGATGTGGCCATCAAGAACTTTTTTGACCTGCGCGGCTTTAACCTCAATGCCAAACTCGACATCGACCCCGACTTTCTGAGCGCAGAAGACCATGACCATGAACACCACCATGGCCATGACCACGGCGAAGCCTGCGACCACCCCTCGCACGGCCACGGGGACCCCAGCGGCCACCACCACCATGTGGACGACGACGTCAAAAGCTTCGTCTTCAAGTCCGAGCGCGCGTTCGACCCGGCCAAGCTGGAAGACTTTCTGGGCGCCATCGTCAACATCTATGGCCCGCGCATGCTGCGCTACAAAGGCGTTCTTTATATGCAGGGCAGCGAGCGCAAGGTGATCTTCCAAGGCGTGCACCAGCTCATGGGCAGCGACCTAGGGCCAGCCTGGGCGCCGGGCGAGACCAAAAACAGCAAGATGGTGTTTATTGGCATTGACTTGCCCAAAGACATCTTGCTCCAAGGCATGGAACAAACACTGGTCTAGTTTTGGACGACAATCGACGCTTTTGGTGCAGCGCACCAATTTCTCGGCTACCTTAAAAGACACTTTTTCTCATTAGGGCAATGTTCGTCACGCTATTGCAGATGATGGGTTTCCCCATGGGGTTGCCTGTACACTCCCGCGCCGAAGGGCCGGGCGCGACCGCGCCCAGTGCGGGGAACGAGACCCCTCTTAGCAAAGCCCCACGTGTTTCTGTCAGGAGACGAAAAGTGAACGCCAAAACAACAAGCGCGACCCCAGTCAAGGCCAAAGCACCTGTGAAATCTGTTGCCAAAGCCCCAAAGAGCGCACCGGTGCCTGTAAAACCAGCCGCTGCCCCGAAAAAATCGGCGGTGTCCGCGCTACCCCCAGCCAAAACACCAGCCGCGAAAACGCCCACTGCCAAAGCTTCGGCCGTGAAACCATCGTCCAAATCAATTTCTGCCAAGACACCTGCCGTCGTGGTGGAGACGAAAGCCAAACCCACTGTGCACGCCATCGCTCCCAAACCTTCTGCCCCGGCTGCCGCGCCTGCCCCCGCTGTGGGCGCCATTCCCTTGAAATCTGGCCGCCCATCGTCGCGCTTGGCGCAGCTCACCGTGCCGTCCATGGCGCAATCCGTTGCGTCCACCGCCGCTAAATCGAGCTTTAACCAAGCCAGCGAGCCGCCTGCAGCTGCCTTGGTGATTCCCGCCATTGTGAAAAAAGACAGCAAGTTGGTCAATAACTGGAAAACCACGCCCGTCGAACGGCTGACCGATGCTGAACTGCTGGCCATGCCTGACTCGGAGTACATGAACGAGGTTCAAATGGCCGCCTTCAAGCTCAAGCTGAGCAAGCTCAAGCAAGACATTCTTAACAATGCCGGGGAAACCACCGAGCACCTGCGTGAAGACACCTCGGTCGTGCCCGATCCAGCCGACCGGGCGACGATTGAGGAGGAGCATGCGCTAGAACTACGTACCCGTGACCGCGAGCGCAAGCTGCTCAAAAAAATCGAGCAGTCAATCACTCGGATTGATCTCGGCGACTACGGTTACTGCGACGAAACGGGAGAGGCCATCGGAGTAGGCCGTTTGCTCGCGCGCCCCACTGCAACGCTGTCGCTCGAAGCCCAACAGCGGCGCGAGCTCAAGCAAAAGATGTTTGGTGACTAAGCCAGCGCCCACCCAGCGCTCCTCACTGTGAGCGACGTCGACCCACCCGCACCGCAGGACCTAGCTCCTCGTGAGGAGAACGGCGTCGAAAAACGTTTACGCGTGCCCGTACGCACGGATTGGATGCGCCAGATCCACCATATTCGCAAGCAAGAGTTCGCTTATTTGAGGAGCGTGCAGGAACGCGAAGCCAGTGGTGGTGAGCCCGCGTTGGCCGGGTTTCGAGCGGCGTCGCCGTCGATGGGCACGGTGCGTGAGGACACCATCAAAAAAATCGACGAGATTGAAGCGCGCCTGAATCTTCAGTGGGTTGCGAGCAGCCCCAGAAAACAAGCGGAGCCCGTGCAGGTACTCGGAGGCCCCTTCAACCCATCGGTCTCGACAGCGCCCTCAAGTAACCCATTGACTGCGCTGGGTACGTTTACGCAAGTGATGTACGACGAAGAAATGCCCAGCTCGGTGCTGCTGGTCGACACGGTGGACACGTTTCCACCGCGAACCACCCACACCCCAGCCACCGCAGCGCCAGACCATGGTCCCGCGCAGGTCTTGCCCCCGACGCCGCTGCGCACCTCGAAGACTCAAGTGCAAGCCGACAAGGTATTGGCCACCGTAGGCGTATTGTTCGCCCATGGCGAGAATGATCTGGCCGCGCAACATTTGCTGCGCGCGGTGCGGTCCAACAGCGAGGGCAAGGCCCTGGCACGGCGCTGGTTGCTTGCACTGTTAGAGATTTACCGGGCCACGGGCAACCAGGCACAGTTTGACTGGTCAGTGCTCGAGTATTTTGACTATTGGGACGGAGTTACGCCGCAGTGGCGCAGCGCCTCTACCGCCGTTGCGCCTGCCCAAACGCCGGTTCTTACCAATGCGGCACCTTCAGCAAGTTTTGCTGAGTCTGGCATGGACCAGGCCGTCGTGTGGCGCTGCCCGTCGACTCTGAGCCGCACGGCTGCACGAGACCTCAAAGCGCTCTGGCGCACCAGCAGCCATTGCGCTCTGGACTGGACTTCCCTCAGCACGATTGAGGCCGATGCGGCTGCGGATTTGAGCGAGTTTTTTAACACGACGGATCAGGGGCCTTTACAACTGGTGTTCTTTGACACACCCAACCTGCTGTATGTGCTGGACCAGGCAACGCCACAGGGACAGGCGCTGGTGAAGCGAAGTCTCTGGGATCTGCGTTTTTGCTTTTTGAAGCTCATGCACATGCGGGTCGCGTTCGATGCAGCCACTGCGGATTTTTGTCTCACCTATATTGAAGACGCGCCTGTTTGGCAACCGGGGCGCGCCCGGTTTGACAGCGACGCCTTGGCCGCGCCTGCAGCGGCCATCACGCCCGATGCCAGCGCTTTTGCCACACCCTGGCGCTTGCACGGCCAGTTGCTGGGAGCCCAGAGTATCGAATTGCCCGAACCTGCCTCGGGGTCACAGCAGAACATCATCACGATTGCCTGCGAAGCCCTGGTGCGCATGGACGATGCCGCAACGGCACAGCTGGTGCAATGGGCGCAAACGGCTGCCATGCGTGGCGCCGAGGTGCACTTTGCCGACGTCAGCTTGCTCGTGGCAGCGGTTTGGGAATCGGCCGGCTTGAACGCCCACGCCCAGGTCTCCCTGCGGGACCCGCGCTAGCCAGGCACCCGCGCGCTAACGCGCCGAGGGGTCGTCGACCCAGGACGGCCCTCTATTCTTGGACGGCCCGTCCAATTGAAGCGATACCTTCAATCAAGTGCCTAAGTGCTTAATCTAGAAGGTTTTTTGTAGTTTCACTGCTAAAACAAACGCTTCTAAGTCTTTGATTTCATTGGGAAAAATTGATCCGCCGCAGTTGCACAGCCAAAATTTGCTGGTAAAGTGCAAGGAAGTGGAAAAAAGTGCAATTAAGTGTCAAAAACTCGGTTAAAAAGCCGATGAGCCACGCGCATGGGAAAAAGAGGTTTCTGTGGTGTTTCAAGGTGCTTCGTCACTCACGCTAGACGCAAAGGGGCGGCTATCAATGCCGACCCGGCACCGTGACGTGCTCAGCGCCGTGGCTGCCGGACTATTGACCATTACCAAGCACCCCCACGGCTGCCTGATGCTCTTTCCCCGCCCAGAGTGGGATTTGTTTCGAGACCGTATCGCCGCGCTGCCGATGTCAGCCCAGTGGTGGAAGCGCATCTTCTTGGGCAACGCCATGGACGTCGAACTCGACAGTACCGGGCGCATCTTGATTTCCCCCGAGCTGCGCAGCAGCGCTGGCATCACCAAGGACACCGTCTTGCTGGGCATGGGCAACCACTTCGAGCTGTGGGACAAAGCCAGCTACGAGGCCCAAGAAGCCAAGGCGATGCAAGAGCAAATGCCCGACGTGTTCAAAGACTTTTCTTTTTGAACCTCGCCGTGGAAGCCTTACCCGAGCACACCACGGTCTTGCTGCAGGAAGCAGTGGGCGCGCTTTTAGAGCAAACGACGGAAAGTGCGAAGCCTGCGGCAGACGGCGTCTATGTCGACGCCACTTTCGGGCGCGGCGGGCATTCCCAACGCATCTTGTCGCTGTTGTCCCCCCACGGGCACTTGATTGCCTTTGACCGCGACCCGCAGGCCGCCGCGCAAGCCAGCACCATCACCGACCCACGTTTTTCCATTCGGCAAGAGGGCTTTTCGCACCTCGGTGAGCTAGCTCCCGCCAGCTTGGCGGGCATTTTGATGGACCTGGGGGTGAGTTCACCCCAAATTGACACGCCGGCACGGGGCTTTAGCTTTCGCTTCGAAGGCCCGCTGGACATGCGCATGGACACCACACGCGGCATTAGTGTGGCGCAGTGGCTGGTCGACGCAGACGTCGAAAACATTACGGAGGTGATACGTGACTACGGCGAAGAACGGTTTGCTGGCGCCATTGCAAAGGCGATTGTGGCTCGCCGACAAGAGCACGGGCCCCTTTCAACCACCACCGAACTGGCCCAGCTCGTGGCTGACACGGTCAAAACCCGCGAGCCGGGCCAGAACCCTGCAACGCGCACATTTCAGGCTTTTCGGATTTTCATCAATGCCGAGCTTGAGGAGCTACAGCAGGCGTTAGACGCCGCGCTGGCGGTGTTGCAGCCGGGTGGTCGCCTGGTGGTGATCAGTTTTCACTCGCTGGAAGACCGCATCGTCAAGCAGTTCATCGCCAAGCACTCCAAAGACGAATACGACCGGCGCACCCCCTTTGCTGCGCCCAAAACCATGCGCCTGCGTGCAGTGAGCCGCAGCCGCCCCAGCGCTACTGAGGTGGCCGCCAACGCGCGTGCGCGAAGCGCCATCATGCGCGTCGCGGTGCGCACCAGCGCGCTTGTGGGGACGCGCGCATGACCCGTCTTAATATTTTGCTGGCGTTGGCGGCCCTGGGCAGCGCCATGTATTTGGTGGGCGTGCAGTATGAGTCGCGCCGCCTGTTTACCGAACTCGAAAAGGCCCAGCGCGAGGCGCGGCGCTTGGGCACCGAACTCGAACGCCTGCAAGTAGACAAGCGCAGCCAGGCAACGCCGGCGCGGGTCGAGCGCGTAGCCCAAGAAAAACTGCAGATGCGCCAGGTCACGCCTGGCATTACCACGTACCTGGGCCTGGGCGAGGCAGGGCCTGCCAAACCATGAGCCGCAGCATCCAGTACACCGCGAGCCCTTTGCTCACCAGCCGCACGCCGGTGTGGCGCAGCAAATTCGTGGTGGGTGCGATTGCGCTGGGCTTTGTGGGCCTGGGCGCGCGCGCGGCCTACATTCAGGTGGTACACAACGAGTTTTTTCAGCGCCAAGGTGAGGTTCGCTACTCGCGCACGCTGGAGCTGCCCGCTAACCGGGGGCGCATTCTGGACCGCAACGGATTGATCTTGGCTTCCAGCGTCCCGGCGACCAGCATTTTTGCCATCCCCGAAGTCGCCAACCTAGACGCCGCCGAAGAGGCCCAACTGGCCAAGTTGCTTGGCATGCCGCAAGCTGATTTGGCCAAACGGCTGGCCGCCGATGACAAAGGCTTTGTTTGGCTGAAGCGTCAAATGGACCCGGAAGCGGCGAAAAAAATCGCTGCACTCCAACTTAAGGGCATCGACCAGCGTACCGAGTACCGCCGCATCTACCCTGAAGGCGAGGCCGCCGCCCATGTCGTGGGGTTTACCAATGTGGAAGACAAGGGCCAAGAGGGCATAGAACTGCTGTTCAACAGCACCCTGCTCGGGCGCGCGGGCAGCCGCCAGGTGATTAAAGACCGGCTAGGACGGGCGGTGGAAGAAGTGGGGGAGTCGGTCGCGCCCGTCGCCGGGCGGGACTTGCAGCTCAGCATTGACACCAAGGTGCAGTTTTTTGCCTACCAAAAACTGCGCGACGCGGTGTTGTCCAACCGAGCCCAGGCTGGCAGCATTGTGGTACTCGACGCCAGCACCGGCGAAGTGCTGGCGCTGGCCAACTACCCGAGCTACAACCCAGAAAAACGCGTCAACCTCAGCGGCGCGCAACTGCGCAACCGGGCGCTGACCGACACTTTCGAGCCCGGCTCGGTGATGAAGCCCTTCACCATCGGGCTGGCGCTTGAGACCGGGCGGGTCAAAACCTCGACCGTTATCGACACATCACCCGGCTCGGTCACGATCACCGGCGCGACCATCCGCGACTCCCACCCCCACGGCGCGTTGACGGTCGAACAGGTCATCCAGCTGTCAAGCAACGTAGGCACCACCAAAATCGCCATGCAAATGCCTGCCAGCGAAATGTGGGAAACCTTCTCGGGCGCCGGGTTTGGGCAAAAACCGCAAGTCGAGTTTCCCGGTGCGGTGTCCGGGCGGCTGCGCCCAGCCAAAACCTGGCGTCCGATCGAGCAGGCCACTGCCTCGTATGGCTATGGCCTCTCGGCTTCGTTGTTCCAGATGGTGCGCTCTTACACCGCGTTTTCGCACGACGGCCAGGTCATCCGCGCCACCTTGCTGAAAAACAGCGAGCCCGCGGTGGGCGTGCCGGTATTTAGCGCTGACACCGCCGCCAAGGTGCGCAAAATGCTGCAAATGGCTGCAGGCCCAGGCGGCACAGGCCCCAAGGCGCAAACGGCGGGTTATTCAGTGGGTGGAAAGTCAGGCACCGCTTACAAACAAGTGGGAAAGGGCTACGGCAACGACAGCAACCGCAAGTACCGCAGCTTCTTTGTCGGCATGGCACCTATTGACCGCCCGCGCATCATCGTAGGAGTGATGCTCGATGAGCCCGGCGCAGGCAAGCACTTTGGTGGGGAAGTGGCGGCCCCGGTGTTCAGCGAAGCGGTGCAACAAACCTTGCGCGTCATGGGCGTGCAGCCCGACATCGCCATCCAGCCGCAAATCGTCGCCCACGCGGTGCAGGAGAGCTTCTGATGCCCACGCTGCTGACCACACCTGAAGAAGCCGCCCAGTGGCTGCGCGCGCGCGTGACCGGCGTGCTGGGCAGCGACAGCCGCAGCCTGCGCGCGGGTGACGGCTTTGTGGCCACACCGGGCGCACTGGTGGATGGACGCCAGTTTGTGACCCAGGCGCTGGCGCAAGGCGTGTCCGCCTGCCTGGTCGAAGCCCGGGGGATAGACGCATTCAGACTGGACGACCTGCGTGTGGCTGCTTATACCGGTCTTAAAGCCGACGCCGGTGTGATCGCCGATGCGTTTTTTGACCACCCCTCGCACACCCTTGCAGTGCTGGCCGTGACGGGCACGAATGGCAAAACCTCCACCGCGTGGTGGCTGGCGCAGGCCCTGGGCGCCCTGCCTGCGAGCGCCGCACAAGCCTGCGCCGTTGTGGGCACGCTGGGCATGGGCTTGCCACCCCCGCCTGCATCTTTGGCAGTAGGCGCCGACCCGCTGGCAGGTCTGCAATCCACCGGCATGACCACGCCCGACGCGGTAGCACTCCAAGCCGCCTTGCACGGGTTTGCCCAGCAGGGCGTGCGCGCCTGCGCACTGGAGGCCTCGTCGATTGGCATTGAAGAAGAGCGTATGAACGGCCTGCGCGTGCGCGTGGCGGTGTTCACCAACTTTACCCAGGACCACCTGGACTACCACGGCAGCATGCAAGGCTATTGGGAGGCCAAGCGCCGCCTGTTTGCCTGGCCTGGCCTGCAAAGCGCGGTGCTCAACATCGACGACGCCAAGGGCGCAGCCCTTGCCGAGTCCTTGGCACACGAGGCGCCCGGTCTGGCCCTGTGGACCACCTCCGCCCTGCGGCCTGCACGACTTCGGGCACAAAACACCACGCAAACCGATAGTGGCTTGCGCTTTGATGTGGTCGAGAACGGGCACAGCGTCCCGCTGCAAAGCCAGGTCATTGGCGGCTACAACGTCAACAACCTGCTGGGCGTGCTGGCCACGCTGCGCGCCTTGGGTGTGGAGCTGGCCGAGGCGGTGGCCGTGTGCGAAAAGCTGCGTCCGGTGCCCGGTCGCCTGGAGTGCATGGGCGGCAGCCACGCGCCCTTGGTGGTGGTGGACTACGCCCACACACCCGACGCCTTGGCGCAAACCCTGGACGCGCTGCGCCCGGTGGCCAGTCAGCGCGGCGGACAACTCTGGTGCGTGTTTGGCTGCGGCGGCGACCGCGACGCCGCCAAGCGGCCCCTGATGGGCGCAATCGCTGCCGCCAAGGCCGACCAGATTGTGCTGACCAGCGACAACCCGCGCAGCGAAAAACCCGCCACCATTGTTTCGCAAATTTTGGTGGGCCTGACCGGCCACCCCGGTACCGAGGTGCAGGTGGACCGAGGCGCCGCGATTGCGCAGACGGTTGCCCGCGCGGCTGCCAGCGATGTGATTTTGCTGGCGGGCAAGGGGCACGAAGCAACGCAGGACATCGGCGGCATAAAAACCCTTTTTTCCGACCGCGACCACGCCCTGCGGGCCTTGCAAGCGCGCACGCACGGGGAGGCGCACGCATGAGCACCAGCCTGATGAAGCTTGACCAAGTGGCCCAGTGGCTCGCCCACAGCGGCCACACCGCAAGCCTGCCGCCGGCGGTGCACGGCGACGCCGCCACCCCGATTGCGCGCGTGCACACCGACACCCGCAGCATTGCCAACGGCGACCTGTTTGTTGCGCTGCAGGGCGAAACCTTTGACGCCAACACGCTGCTGCACCAGGCGCAAGCCCAGGGCGCAGCCGCCGTGCTGTGCCGAAGCGGCCTGGCGGCTGAACTGCTGCCTGCTGGCCTGCCGCGCATTGAGGTGCCAGACACCCTGGCCGCGCTGGGCCAGCTAGCCCGCGCCTGGCGCGCGCAGTTTGATGTGCCGCTGATCGCCGTGACCGGCAGCAATGGCAAAACCACGGTCACGCAAATGATTGCGTCCATCTTGCACGCGCACGCGAGCGGCGACGCCAGCCTGGCCACCCAGGGCAACCTGAAC
>JARXAU010000203.1 GCA_029865675.1 Rhodoferax sp. | reverse complement strand
GCCCTGGGCGGGCTGGATGGCGGGGTGGTTCATGCGGATGATCTCGTTCTTCACCTTGACCAGCATTTTTTTGAAGGGCGTGGTGTCCGACCAGCTTTCCTTGGGCTGCAAGGCGGCAAAACGGGCGTCGGTGCGCAACTGCGCCACAAATTCGCGCACCTGGTCTACCGGCCCTGCCAAAAACAGGTTGATGCCCTCGGTGGCCAGCAAAATAGTGCCTTTGAGTTCCAGCGCCAGCGCGCGCGCCAGCAGCACGGGGCGCAGATCGGCGGCGTCGGGCAGGGGCGTAAAACGGTAGGCCGAGATATTGAGGACGGGCCGCATACAGAAAGTCCTTTAGGTTTGCGCTCTGGGAAACCGCTCACCCCAGGCGCGCAGCGGGTTCAGGTTAGACACCAACAAACAGGCCAGCACGATCAAAGCGCCGCCCGCAGCCATGGCAAGGCTGGTGGGCTCATCAAGCAGCAGCACCGCCCACAGCACGCCAAAGCCGGTGCTCATGAAGTTGGCTGTCATGGACGCCATGGGCGGCACGTGCTGGATGATGCGCATGAACATCCAATAGGCCAGGCCCGAAGTGGCAATGCCCAGCACCGCCACGGCGGCCACGGCGCCCAGGGTGAAATGCGCTTGCGGCAGGTCATACAGCGCGCCGGGCAGCAGCATGAGCACTGCAGCGGCGTGCATGCCAGCGGTAATGCTTAAGGGTTCCATGCGCAAGGTCGCGCGCTTGAGCAAGGGCGTCGCGGTGCCCGACAGGGCAGCGGCGGCCATGCACACCAGCGCCGAGATCACCAGCGTGTGCGTAGGCTCCACCGGCCCCAGTTTCACCACCAGTGCCGCACCCACCAACCCCAGCACGCAGCCCGCCAGCTTGCCGCGCGTGAGCGCCTCTTCTTTTAAAAATGCCGAGGCGAACGCCCCGAACAACACGGCGGTGACCGACAGCAGCGCGCCATAGCCGCCGGGCAGGTGCAGCGCCGACCACGAGTACAGCAAATGCGGCCCGGCCACCGCCAAAAAGCCGACCAGCAGCAGCTCGCGCCAATGCGGGGTGGGCCAAGGGTGTTTCAGCGCACGCATGATGGCGCCCAGCACCAGGGTGGCCAGCAGCATGCGCAAGCCCGCCGACACATTGGGCCCGAGCTGCGGCGCGGCCACACGGGTCAGGATGAAGGACGCGCCCCACAGCGCTGACAACATCACGAGTTGAATGAAGTAACGGGCTTTCATGGTGGTGTCAGCGCGTCGCTGGGCTTGAGGCCTGCGCTTTCGTCGCAGTTTTACTCACTGGCCATGCTGTCCAGTGCGGCTTGCAGCACTTCGGGGTCGGGCAGGGGGTCTGCCAACTGCCCGCGCAGCGCGTCCAGCGCGGCCAAGCCGTCTTGCTTGAGGTGCGCAATCGCCACTCCTGCCTCCTTGGGCGATGCAAACCCCAGGCTTTGCAGCAGCAGCGCGCCTTTGGCGTCCACCAGCTTGAAGTAAAACTGGCCGTCTTTCTCGCGGTACTGCTTGAAGCTGGCCGCAGCTATCTTGGTCACTTTGGCCGGACCTGCGGCGCTGGTGGTGGCCAGACTGCGCAATCCCACGGCCTGGCGCAGGCGCGCCATGAAAGGGGTGGCTACAGCGCGCGCCTTGGCGGCACCCGCGTGCAACATCTCTTCCACCTCTTGCGGATGGGCCATCAGGTGCTCGTAGCGCGCGCGCATGGGCGCGATTTCACGGTCAATGCGCTCAAACAAACGGTCCTTGGCCTCGCCCCAGGCGATGCCATTGGCAAAGTCCTGGGCAAAAGCGGCGGTCTCTTCGGCGCTGGCAAAGGCCTGGTAAATCTGAAACAAGGCCGAACCTTCGGTACTTTTTGCCTCGCCGGGCGCGCGGGAGTCGGTTTTGATACCGGCAACGAGCTTTTTGAGCTCCGGGCGCGGCGCAAACAAGGGGATGGTGTTGTCGTAGCTCTTGCTCATCTTGCGCCCGTCCAGCCCGGGCAGGGTGGCTACCGATTCTTCAATGGCCGCCAGGGGGGCCACAAAGTGCTCGCCGTAGCGGTGGTTAAAGCTGTGCGCCATGTCGCGCGCCATCTCGATGTGCTGAATCTGGTCTCGCCCCACCGGCACATGATGGGCGTTGAACATCAAAATGTCCGCACCCATGAGTACCGGGTACATGAACAGGCCGGCGGTTACTTCGGCGTCCGGGTCCAAGTCGGCGGCGAGGTTTTTGTCCACCGAGGCTTTGTAGGCGTGGGCGCGGTTGAGCACGCCTTTGCCGGTCACGCAGGTCAAAAACCAGGTGAGTTCGGGAATTTCGGGCACATCGGACTGGCGGTAAAACACCACGCGCTCGGGGTCCAGGCCTGCGGCCAGCCAGCTCGCAGCTATTTCCAGCGTGGAGCGCTGGATGCGCGCGGGATCGTCTGTTTTGATGAGCGCGTGGTAGTCGGCCAAAAAGTAGTAGCTCTCCACGCCTGGGCGCAGGCTGGCCGCCACGGCGGGGCGGATCGAGCCCACGTAGTTGCCCAGGTGCGGCGTGCCCGAGGTGGTAATACCGGTCAAAAAACGTACAGCGCTCATGGTGTTCAAACAAGCAAAAAAATGCGGGGGTTTACAAACGCGGCAATAAAGCGCGGGTGCTCAGACTAATTCAGCAGCGCGCGCAGCGGGCTGAGCAGCACGTCGATGACGCCATAACTCAGACCCATGAGTGGCAGCATCCAAAAGGTATTGATGACCTTGGTCAAGACCAGCGCCATCACAATAAAAAAGCCCCAGGGCTCCAGCCGCGACACCGCTAGCGCCGGGCGCATGGGCAGTAGACCCACCAAAATACGCCCGCCGTCCAGGGGCGGGATGGGAAACAGGTTGAACACGCACATCACCACATTGACCAGCACGCCGCCTTGGCACATTTTGATGACAAACGGCTCGCTGACACCGACACCCTGCAGCACATACAAGGCCGCACCCCAGGCAATAGCCTGCAAAAAGTTGATACCAGGACCCGCCAATGCCACCCAAATCATGTCGCGCTTGGGCTTGCGCAGGCGGCCAAAGTTGACTGGTACCGGCTTGGCGTAGCCAAACAAAAACGCGCCCGAGGTGGCAAAGTACAAGACCAGGGGCAGCAAGATGGTGCCGACGGGGTCGATGTGCTTCATGGGGTTGAGCGACACCCGCCCCAGCGTCCAGGCGGTGTTGTCGCCAAAGTAGCGCGCTGCATAGCCGTGCGCGGCCTCGTGCAAGGTGATGGAAAAAATCACCGGCAGCGCGTACAGGGCGACGGTTTGAATGAGTTGGGCAATGTCCACGGGCAGCCGTTCTGTGCAAAAGGGTTGAATGATGGGCTACAGGCCCAGGCGCGAGAGGCTGCCACCGCCTTGGCGCAGCAGCGCAATCGCGCCGCTGCTCAGGTCCACCACCGTGGTGGGCTCCAGAGTGCAGGCCCCGGCGTCAATAACCGCGGCGATGTGGTGCTCAAAACGCTCGCGAATGTCGTGCGCGTCGTTCAGCGCGTCCGTCTCGCCCGGTGGTATCAAGGTGGTGGCTAGCAAGGGCGCGCCGTGCAGGGCCAGCAGGTCTTGCAGGGTTTTGTGCTCGGGCACGCGCAGGCCTATAGTCTTGCGCGAGGGGTGGCTCAGGCGGCGCGGCACTTCTTTGCTGGCTTCCAGAATAAAGGTGTAGGGGCCGGGCGTGGCACCTTTGATCAGCCGAAACTGCGCGTTGTCCACCCGCGCATAGGTGGCCAGCTCGCTCAGGTCGCGGCACAGCAAGGTAAGGTGGTGCTTGTCGTCTACGCCACGGATGCGGCGCAGGCTGTCTGCTGCGGCCTTGTCGTCCAGGTGGCAGACCAGGGCGTAGCTTGAATCGGTGGGCACGGCCAGCACGCCGCCTTTGGCCAGCAAAGCCACGGCTTGCTTGAGCAGGCGTGGATGCGGGTTGTCGGGGTGGACTTCAAAAAACTGTGCCATTGCCGGGTAAGCGCGTGTGCCTTAGTCTTAGTGGATGCGCGCGGCCAGCAGTTCCCACACGGGCGTGACCGCGCCGGGCAGGTAGGGCAGGGTGCCCAGCTCGGTGTGGCTCTCCAGCGGGCTGTGAAAGTCGCTGCCGCGTGATCCGGCAAGACCGTAGTCTTTCGCTGCGCCTGCGTAGGTGATGTATTCGGCTGCCGAGTGGCTGCCGGTGACGACTTCGACGCCGCGTCCGCCGTGGCCCATGAATTCGGTAAACAGCGCGAACTCTTCGTTGGGTGTGAATTTGTAGCGCGCCGGGTGCGCAATCACGGCCATGCCGCCCGCGCCGGTAATCCAGCCCACAGCCTCTTTCAGGCTGGCCCAGCGGTGCTCCACATAGCCCGGCTTGCCCTCGGTCAGGTACTTGCGAAACACCTCATTGGTTTCTTTGCACACGCCGGTTTCCACCAGGTGGCGGGCGAAGTGGGTGCGCGAGATCAGGTCCGGGTTGCCTGCGTACTGCAGTGCGCCTTCAAACGCATCTTTGATGCCCACGCGCGCCAGGTCTTTGGCCATGTCGTGCGCGCGCTGGCTGCGCCCGCCGCGGGTGGCGCGCAGGCCTTGCTGCAGGTTTTCGTTGTCGGTATCAAAGCCCAAACCCACGATGTGCACTGTTTGGTGCAAAAAAGTGACCGATATTTCTACGCCGCTGAGGTAGCGCATGCCGCAGGCCAGGGCGGCGGCGCGGGCGCGGGCTTGGCCACCAATTTCGTCGTGGTCGGTCAGGGCCCAGAGTTCGACGCCGTTGCCACGAGCGCGCTCGGCCAAGGCTTCGGGGGTGAGGGTGCCGTCCGACACCACGGAGTGGCAATGCAGGTCGGCGTTGAGGATGGAGTTCACCCTCGGATTTTAGGCCTTGGACCCGCTCAGAAGTCTGGGTGGCAATCCCAGTGCATGGGCGCGCCAGTAGCGGGGTGCGCCAGACCCAGTACGCAGGCGTGCAGCGCCAGACGCGGGGCCATGGCCTGCACCGCTGGCGGCGCGTACAGCGCGTCGCCCACTATCGGGTAACCCAGCGCTTGCAGGTGCACGCGCAGCTGGTGGCTGCGCCCGGTCAGAGGTTCAAGCTCCAGGCGGCTGGTTTGGCGTAGCGGGTTGTGCGCCACGCAGCGCCAGCGCGTCTGGCTGGGTTGGCCCTCCGCGTGGATGGTGCGCAAGGGGCGGTTGGGCCAGTCCACCAGAATGGGCAGGTCTATGGTCTGCCAGTCGGAATCGACCGGCAGCAGCCCGGCCACCTCGGCCAGGTAGCGCTTGTGCAC
>JARXAU010000119.1 GCA_029865675.1 Rhodoferax sp. | reverse complement strand
CTTCCACACCCTTGTCTTCTTGCAAAAAGTGCCCGGCACCGCGAATTTTGGTGTGGGGCTGGCCTTGGGCGCCGGGTACCAGTTGCTGCCACAGCACTTCGCCGCCCCTGGTCACCGGGTCGCGGGTGCTGAACAGGGTGAGAAAGGGCTTGTCCCAGCGCTTGAACACTTCCCAAGCGGCTTCGTTGCGCTCGCGCTCGGGGTCTTGGGGTGTAGTGGGCACGAAGCCAGGGAACACGCGCGCCGCCACACGGTGTTTGCGGCTGGGAAAGGGGGCGTCGTACGCGGCCACTTCTTGGGGCGTCAGGCCTTTGGCGCAGCCGATTTTGACGATGCGGCCAATCGGAAACCAGGGGCTGTAGCGCGCAAAGGCACGCCATATTTTGAACGCCTTGGGCACCTCCATAGTGCCCGTGAGCAGAGCGCCATTGCCCAGCCCCACCCGGTCAAAGCGCTCCGGCATTTCAGCCACCACGCGCAGGCCGACCAGAGAACCCCAGTCCTGCCCAAAAAACGTCATGTGCTGAAAATTGTTGGCCCGCACCCAGGCTTTCATCCACTCAACATGGTTGAAATAGGAATAGTCGCTCGCACGCGTAGGCTTGTCGGAGCGGCCAAAGCCCACCAGGTCAGGCGCAATCACCCGCAGGCCCTGGGCCACCAGCACCGGAATCATCTTGCGGTACAAAAACGACCAGGTGGGCTCGCCATGCATGAGCAGCACAAGCGGGCCATCACGAGGACCCTCGTCAATGTGCGCAATGCGCAGGCCGCCCACTTCGGTGTAACGCGGCGCATAGGGAAAATCGGGCAGGTCAGCAAAGCGCGCCTCGGGGGTGCGCAAGAACTGCGAGACGGTGGGGAGCGGGGACATCGGGGAATTTCCTTCCAATTCACAAAACCAAATAACCGGTCTTTGCAGATGGCTGCGCATACACAAGTGTATGTTGTTAAGCCAGTGGTTTCGTAACCCAAACAAACTCGACTAGGCGGCTAGGCGATCCCTACAATAATCGTAACCGTCGGCACTAGTCCGGCCTTTGCCCCCGATCCGGAGCACCCATGACAAAAGCGTCCGCATCTCGGGCTGACAACACGCAATGGTGGCGCGGCGGCATCATTTACCAGATCTATCCGCGCTCTTTCCAAGACAGCAATGGCGACGGTGTGGGCGACCTGCCGGGCATCACGCAGCGGCTGGCGCATGTGGCCGCACTCGGTGCCGATGCGGTGTGGCTGTCGCCGGTGTTCAAAAGCCCGATGAAAGACTTTGGCTATGACGTGAGCGACTACCGCGACATCGACCCGCTGTTTGGCACGCTGGAGGACTTTCGCGCACTGGTGCGCCATGCGCACCAACTGGGGCTGAAGGTGATGATTGACCAGGTGCTGTCGCACACCTCGGACCAGCACCCTTGGTTTATAGAAAGCCGCGCCAGCCAACACAACCCGCGCGCCGACTGGTACGTCTGGGCCGATGCCCGTGACGACGGCACGCCGCCCAACAACTGGTTGTCGATTTTTGGCGGTAGCGCCTGGCAGTGGGACACCCGGCGTTTGCAGTACTACCTGCACAACTTTTTGGTCTCGCAGCCGGACCTGAATTTTCACAACCCCCAGGTGCGCGCAGCGGTGCTGGACGACGTGCGCTTTTGGCTGGAGCTGGGCGTGGACGGCTACCGGCTGGACACGGCCAACTTTTACTTTCATGACAAAGAGCTGCGCAACAACCCAGGGCGCGGCCAGCCAGACCCCAGCGACGCGTCGGTAGACCCGGTCAACCCCTATAGCCGACAGCACCATGTGTACGACAAAAGCCGCCCAGAAAACCTGGAGTTTTTGAAAGAACTGCGCACCCTGCTGGATGCCTACCCCGGCAGCACCATGGTGGGCGAGATTGGCGACGACGACGGCCTGGCCCGCATGGCCGAATACACGCGCGGCGCCGACAAGCTGCACATGGCCTATTCCTTTGACTTGCTGGGGCCGAACAAAAGCGCGGCTTTTTTGCACGGGCTGCTGGAAAAATTCACCGCCACCGTGGGCGACGGCTGGCCGTGCTGGGCACTGTCCAACCATGACGTGGTGCGCCTGGCCACGCGCTGGGGCGGCGCCACGCCCGACCCGAGCTTGCTGCGGCTGGCGGCGGCTTTTCAAATGAGCTTACGTGGCAGCCCCTGTGTTTACCAGGGCGACGAGCTGGGCCTCACGCAGGCCGACATTGCGTTTGAGCAACTGCAAGACCCGTTTGGCAAAGCCCTGTGGCCCGAGTTCAAAGGCCGCGACGGCTGCCGCACGCCCATGCCCTGGGAGGGCGCGCACGCCAACGGCGGATTCAGCCCATCAGCGCCTTGGCTGCCCCTGGCGCCAGAGCACTTGGCGCTGGCGGTCGATGCGCAGCGCGGCGACCCGGACAGCCTGCTGCATTTCTACACCGGCCTGATCCACTGGCGCACCAAGCACACGGTGCTCATTCACGGAGACATGCAGCTGCTGGCGGCGCACCCACAGGTGCTGGCCTATGAGCGGCGCATGGACGGGCAGTGCGTGCTGTGCGTGTTCAACTTCAGCGACGCCCCTGTCGATTGGCCCCTGCCCACCGACCACGCCAGCACGCGCGAACTCAGCGGCAGCGGCCTGGCCGGGGCCATGCTGACCGAAGGCGTGGTGGCGCTGCAGCCCTGGGGCGGCTTTTTCGGTCTGTCAAACTAATTCCCACCCTACGCAAGGCGACCTCCTATGCTCAGCACCGACGATGTTTCTGCTTTGATGGCGGCACGGCACGCCGACCCTTTTGGCGTGCTGGGCATGCACTTGCACGCCGGGCGTATTTGGGTGAATGCCTTGCTGCCCCACGCCAGCGCAGTCGACGTGGTGGAACGCCACACCCAGCGGCTTGTTGGCAGCTTGCAGCGGCTCTCGGATGGCGCTGTTTTTAGCGGCATGCTGGCGGCGCGCAGCGTGCCTTTTGACAACCAGCTGCGGGTGCACTGGGACCAAGGCGAGGGCAGCACCGCCAGCAGCGCGCTGCTGGACGACCCCTATGCATTCAGTGCGCTGCTGTCGGACGCCGATGCCTGGTTGCTGGCCGAGGGCTCGCACCAAAGGCCGTACGAATGCTTAGGCGCACACCCAGAGCAAATAGACGGCGTAGAGGGCACGCGCTTTGCCGTCTGGGCGCCCAATGCCAAGCGCGTGTCGGTGGTCGGCAGCTTTAACCTGTGGGACGGGCGGCGCCACCCCATGCGGCTGCGCCACGGCTGCGGCGTGTGGGAGATTTTTCTGCCGGATGTGGCGCGCGGCGCGCTGTACCAATTTGAGATTTTGGGCGCGACCAACGAGGTCCACCTCAAGGCCGACCCCTACGCCTTTCAATCGCAACTGCGACCGAACACCGCCAGCGTGGTCTGCGGGCTGCCGCCCCGGCGCGCCATGCTGCCAGAGCGCGCTGCCGCCAACGCGCTGGATGCGCCGCTGTCGATTTACGAGGTGCACCTGGGCTCTTGGCGCAAGGCCGATGGCTGGCGCTGGCTGAACTACCGCGAGCTGGCCGACACGCTGGTGCCCTATGCCCGTGACATGGGCTTTACCCACCTGGAGCTGCTGCCGGTGAGCGAACACCCGCTGGACGCGTCCTGGGGCTACCAGCCGCTGGGCATGTTTTCGCCCACGGCGCGCTTTGGCAGCCCGGAAGACTTTCAGTACTTTGTGGACGCGGCCCACGCGGCCGGGCTGGGCGTGTTGCTGGACTGGGTGCCCGCGCACTTTCCCAGCGACGCGCACGGGCTGGCCAGATTTGACGGAACCCATTTGTACGAATACGCCGACCCCAAAGAAGGCTTTCACCAAGACTGGAACACGCTGATTTACAACTTTGGCCGCACCGAGGTGCGCAACTTTTTGATCGGCAACGCCTTTTACTGGCTGGAGCGCTTTGGCATTGACGGGCTGCGGGTGGATGCGGTGGCGTCCATGCTGTACCGCGACTACAGCCGCGCGCACGGGCAGTGGATACCCAACCGCCTAGGCGGGCGCGAAAACCTGGAGGCAATTGCATTCCTGCGCCAGCTCAACCACCTGGTTGGCGTGGAGCGCCCCGGCACGCTGATGGTTGCCGAAGAGTCCACCGCCTTCCCCGGTGTGAGCCGCCCACCGGGCGCCGACCTGGCCAGCGGCGGCCTGGGCTTTCACTTCAAGTGGAATATGGGCTGGATGCACGACGCGCTGGACTATATGCAGCTCGACCCGGTGTACCGCCGCTACCACCAAAAGCTGCTGACCTTTGGGCTGATGTACGCCTTTAGCGAAAACTTTGTGCTGCCTTTGTCGCACGACGAAGTGGTGCACGGCAAGCGCTCGCTGCTGGGCAAAATGCCTGGCGACCCCTGGCAGCAGCGGGCCAACTTGCGTACGCTGTACGGCTTGATGTGGGCTTATCCGGGCAAAAAGCTGCTCTTTATGGGCGGCGAGCTGGCGCAGCCCACCGAATGGGCCGATGGCGACAGCCTGCCCTGGCACTTGCAAGAGCTGCCCGCCCACGCCGGTGTGCAGCGCTTGGTGCGGGACCTCAACCGCGTGTACCGCGCCTTCCCGGCCCTGCACGAGCAAGATGTGCAGCCCGGCGGCTTTGGCTGGATTTCGCACGAAGACCATGCGCAATCGGTGCTGGCCTTTGCGCGCTGGTCCCGCACCGGCCAATGTGCGGTGGTGGTGTGCAACTTCACACCGCTGCCACGCGCGGGCTACCGCCTGGGCGTGCCCAGCGCCGGCCACTGGCGCACGCTGATCAACACCGACGACGCGGTGTACGGCGGCAGCGGTGTTGGCAATGGCGCGCTGGAAACGCAAGCGCAGGCGGCCCACGGCCATGCGCAGTCGCTGCTGCTGCATTTGCCGCCCTTGTCGTGCCTGGTTTTGGCGCCGCAATAGCAAGCTGGGCACGATGCAAGCGGCGCTGCGGCCCCTGATGAGCGCCTCTTTGCTGGGTGCAACCGTGGCGGCCGAGGGCGTGGAGTTCGCCCTGGCCGCACCCCACGCGCACGCGGTGGAACTCTGCCTTTTTGACGCGACGGGCCAGCAGGAGTTGCAGCTCCTGGCCATGCCTGCGGCGATAGGCGGTGTCTGGCAGGCCTTGTTGCCGGGCGCGGGCGCGGGCCTGGTGTACGGATGGCGCGTGCATGGCCCCTGGAACCCGGCCCAGGGCCAGCGCTTTAACCCGCACAAGCTCTTGCTCGACCCCTGCGCCGCTGCGGTGCTGGGCGAATACGCGGGGCAAGACATTCACCTGGGCCACCAGACAGGTGCGCCGCAGCTGCAAGACACCCGCGACAACGCGCAAGACGCTTTAAAGGCGGTGGTGGTCCCGCCCCTTCGCCCCGCAGCAAGCGGACCGCACGTCGACCCGGCGCAGCGCCTGGTGTGCGAATTGCACGTCAAAGGCTTTACCGCGCTGCATCCGGATGTGCCGCCGGCGCTGCGGGGCACTTATGCAGGGCTGGCGCACCCGGCGGCCATTGCGCATTTGAAAACCATGGGTGTGAGCACCGTGAGCCTGATGCCGCTGGCCTGCTGCGCCGATGAGCTGCGCCTGCTGCACTTGGGGCTGCGCAATTACTGGGGCTACAACCCGATTGCCTGGAGTGCGCCGACGGCGCGGTACTGGAGCGGACAGGCCGGCAGCAGCCCGCGCAGCGAGTTGCGCGCCATGGTCAGCGCCTTGCACGCGGCAGGCCTGGAGGTGTGGCTGGACGTGGTCTACAACCACAGCGCCGAGACCGACGAATACGGCCCGACCTTGAGCCTGCGCGGCATAGACAACGCCACCTACTACCACCTTGACCCGCAAACGCCCGCGCACTACCTGAACTGGACCGGTTGCGGCAACTGCCTACGCCTGGACCACCCGCTGGTCATGCGCATGGTTTTGCAAAGCCTGCGCAGCTGGGTGCTGGACTTTGGCATCGACGGTTTTCGCTTTGACCTGGCGCCCGTGCTGGGGCGCGGCGCGGCGGCGCAGGGCCACGATTTTTCGCCGCGCGCGCCCTTGTTGCAAGCCATGGCCCAGGACCCGCTGTTATCAAGCTGCACGCTGGTGGCCGAGCCCTGGGACATAGGCCACGGCGGCTACCAGCTGGGCCGCTTCCCCAGCGGCTGGCTGGAGTGGAACGACCGTTTTCGCGACGCGCAGCGCGGCTTTTGGCTGCACCACACGCCGGTGCTGGGCGAATGGGCCACGCGCCTGGCGGGCTCGACCGACGTGTTTGATGCCCGCAGCCGGGCGGCGCACAGCAGCGTGAACTTTGTGGCCGCGCACGACGGCTTCACCCTAGCCGATGTGCTGCGCTACAGCCACAGGCACAACCTGGCCAATGGCGAAAACAACCGCGATGGCCACGGCCACAACCTGAGCAACAACTGCGGCGCTGAAGGCAACACCGACCGCCCGGACGTGCTGGCACGGCGACAGCAGTGGCAGCGCGTGCTGCTGGCCGTCACCCTGCTGTCGCTGGGCACACCCATGGTGCAGGCGGGCGACAGCATAGGCCACAGTCAAGGCGGCAATAACAACGCCTACTGCCAAGACAACGCCATCAGCTGGCTCGATTGGGGCCGGGCCGACACGCGCTATGCCGACTTTATCGGGGCCTTGCAGGCATTGCGCCGCGCACGCGCCGTGCTGCGCAGCACACACTGGTGGCAGGGTGCCGATGCGGAGCAGGGTGTGGTGGCGCGCTGGTATTTGCCCGAAGGCACAAGCCCGAGCGCCCACGACTGGAACGACCCGGCGCGCCAGGCGCTGGCCTTACAGCTCAGCCACGCACAGCGCCCGAATGGCGCAGACAACGGCGACCCGGTAAACGCGAGCTGTCTGCTCTTGTTCAACGGCGCAGGCCACGCGGTACGCTTTGTGCTGCCGCCGGGGGACTGGTTTCTCCATATTGACACCCAATACGGTAACGTTCTTAATCGACCACTGGACAGTGCGGACGGTGCGCAAACGCTGCCGCACGGGAGCCTTTGGCTTGCCAGCACCGTAGCGATAGAGAACCTACAAAAACCAGACTAGGAGGAGACCCCATGAACACCATTGATCCCACGTACAAAGCTTCGACACAGCCGCATATGCTGGTGCGCCGCACTATTGCGCTGGTGCTGGCCGGAGGGCGCGGTTCGCGCCTCATGCAGCTCACCGACCGGCGCGCCAAACCGGCGGTGTATTTCGGCGGCAAGTTCCGCATCGTCGACTTTGCGCTGTCAAACTGCGTCAACTCCGGCATCCGGCGCATCGGCGTGATTACCCAGTACAAATCGCACTCGCTGCTGCGCCATTTGCAGCGTGGCTGGAGTTTTTTGCGCGCTGAACTCAATGAAATGGTCGACCTGCTACCCGCCCAGCAGCGGCTCAATGACGAGCACTGGTACCGTGGCACCGCCGACGCGATTTACCAAAACCTGGACATCATCCAAAGCAGCAAGCCCGAATACGTGGTCATCCTGGCCGGGGACCATGTGTACAAAATGGACTACTCGCTGATGCTCAAAGACCATGTCGACAGCGGCATGGACTGCACCGTGGGCTGTATTGAAGTGCCGCTGCGCGAAGCACACGCGTTCGGGGTGATGGCGGTGGACGCGGCGCGCACCATCGTCGACTTTGCCGAAAAACCCGCGCAACCCCAATCCATGCCGGGCAACCCGGAGGTAGCGCTGGCGAGCATGGGGATTTACATCTTCAATTCCCAGTACCTGTACCGCGTGCTGCAAGAGGACCTGGCCGACCCCCGCTCCAGCCACGACTTTGGCAAGGACGTGATTCCGCGCGTGGTGCAAGAAGGGCGCGCCATTGCACACCCCTTTTCCATGTCCTGCGTATCGTCAAGCCAAGAGGCTGCGCCCTACTGGCGCGACGTGGGCACCATAGACGCGTTTTGGGAGGCCAACTTGGACCTGGCATCGGTCACCCCGGCCCTGGACATTTACGACACCAACTGGCCCATTTGGACCAACCAGCGCCAGCTTCCCCCCGCCAAGTTTGTGCAAGACGCGCAAGGCATGCACGGGCAGGCGATCAACACCATGGTCTCGGGCGGCTGCATTGTCTCGGGCTCGGTGGTGAGCAACTCGGTGCTTTTTTCGGGCGTGCGGGTGCATTCGTTTTGCGAGATAGACCAGGCCGTGTTTTTGCCCGAAGTGACCGTGGGCCGGGGCTGCCGCCTGCGCAAAGTGGTGGTGGATCGGGGCTGCACCCTGCCCGACGGCTTGGTCGTGGGCCACGACAAGGCCCTGGACGGCGCACGTTTTGAGCGCACCGACAACGGCGTGGTGCTCATTACCCAGCCCATGCTGGACGCATTGATTGCCGCCTAGCTTTCAACTTTCGCGTTTTTCGCGCCAGCCCCTTTTTTACGCATGCGCATTCTTCAAGTCAGCTCTGAACTGTTCCCCGTATTGAAGACCGGGGGTCTGGCCGATGTGGCCGGGGCGCTGCCTGCGGCCCTAGGCGCGCAGGGCTGCGAGGTGCGCGCCCTGCTGCCCGGCTTCCCTGCAGTGTGCGCCAGCCTGCGCCATGCGCAAAAAGTCGGTCGCTTCACTACGCCCTGGGGCGAGGCCATTGAGGTGGTGCTGGGCGATTTGCCGGGCATTGGCACAGCAGGCCAGGCACTCAAAACCTATGTGCTGATGGCACCCGGCTTGTACGACCGACCGGGCAACCCCTACCACGACAGCCGGCACCAGCCCTATGCCGACAACCACCGCCGTTTTGCGGCACTGGGCTGGGGCGCAGCGCATCTGGCCTATGGCCTGGATGCCGCTTGGGCACCCGACTTGGTGCATTGCCACGACTGGCACGCCGGGCTGGCGCCTGCGTGCATGGCGTTTTGGCAAAGCCCGCACCGGGTTCCCACCCTGTTCACCATCCACAACCTGGCCTACCAGGGCTGCTTTGACGCGTCTTGTTTTGCCGAGCTGGGCTTACCGTCAGCAGCCTTTGGCGTGGACGGCCTGGAGTTTTACGGCCAGGTGTCTTTCATGAAAGCGGCTCTGGTCTATGCCGACCACATCAGCACGGTCAGCCCCACGTATGCACGCGAGATTCAGACCCCGGAGCAGGGTTTCGGCCTGGACGGCCTGCTGCGCCGACGCGCGGCGCAACTCAGCGGCATCTTGAACGGCGTGGACGCCAGCGTGTGGGACCCGGCACACGACCCGCTTTTGCCCCATACCTTCGATGCCCGCCGACTGGCCGGCAAGGCGCTCAACAAAGCCGCCTTGCAAGCAGAAACCGGCCTGAACCCGCTGCCCGATGCGCCGCTATTTACCCTGGTGGGCCGCCTGACCGAGCAAAAAGGCCTGCCCCTGGTGCTGGGCGGCATTAACGAACTGGTGCAGGGCGGCGGGCAGCTGCTGGTGCTGGGCAGCGGCGACGCGGCCCTGGAGCAGGCACTTGCCGCGCAGGCACAGGCGCACCCCGGGCGCATGGCGGTGCGGCTGGACTATGACGAGGCGCTGGCGCATCGCATTTTTGGCGGCGGCGACATCACACTGGTGCCCTCGCGCTTTGAGCCCTGCGGACTGACCCAGCTCTACGGCTTGAAATACGGCAGTCTGCCGCTGGTGCGCCGGGTGGGCGGTCTGGCCGATACCGTGGTCGACACTGACTTGGAGACGCTAGACAAGCACAGCGCCACCGGCTTTGTATTTGATGATTTTGACTCTGCGCCCTACCAGCGCGCACTGCGAATGGCCTTTGCGCTCTACCGCCGCCCGGCCGATTGGAGCCGCGTGCGCCAAAACGGCATGCGAATTGCATCCGGCTGGGAACAGTCCGCGATGCAATACCGCGATCTGTATGCATCCCTCACTTCCCCAACCTGATGGCACCAGCCCAACGACCATGAATTCTATTGATGTGACCGCTCCCATGACCACGTTTCCCTTTGACAGCCCCAAGCGCGACCTGGAGTCGCTCAAAATCGCGATTGCCAACAAGCTGATGTTCAGCGTGGGCAAAGACCCCCAATCTGCCAGCCCCCAGGACTGGCTCAATGCGGCGGCCTATGCAGTGCGTGACCAACTGGTGGAACGCTGGATGGAAACCACCCGGGCCCAGTACGCGCAGGACTCCAAGCGGGTGTACTACCTGTCCATGGAGTTTTTGGTGGGCCGCACCTTTGGCAACGCCCTGCTGGCGCTGGGTTTGCGCCTGCGGGTCGAGCAGGCGCTGCTCGATTTTGGCGTGGACATGGCCACCATCAGCGAACTCGAGCCCGATGCTGCCTTGGGCAACGGCGGGCTCGGGCGGCTGGCAGCCTGTTTTTTGGACGCCATGGCCACGCTCAACATTCCCGGCTATGGCTACGGAATCCGCTACGACTACGGCATGTTCCGCCAAACCATTGTGGACGGGCGCCAGGTGGAGGTGCCCGACTACTGGCTGGCGCAGGGCAACCCCTGGGAATTTCCTCGGCCCGAGGTGCTGTACCGGGTGCAGTTTGGGGGCCATGTGGAGGAGCGTGAGGGCGCAAGCCATTGGGTCAGCGCGCACGAGGTGCAGGCCATGGCCTACGACACCATTATTCCGGGCTACGACACCCAGGCCACCAACACCTTGCGGCTGTGGTCGGCCAAGGCCACCCACGAAATCGACATGGGCGCATTCAACCGTGGCAATTATTTAGAAGCGGTAGAGAGCAAAAACCACTCAGAAAACGTGAGCCGCGTGCTCTACCCCGACGACTCCACCCTCGCCGGGCGCGAACTGCGGCTGCACCAGGAGTATTTCTTTGTGAGTGCTAGCGTGCAAGACCTGTTGCGCCGCTACTGCCAAACCCATGCCGATTTCAGCCTGCTGCCCGACAAGGTGAGCATCCACCTGAACGACACCCACCCGATATTGGCCATTCCTGAACTGATGCGTTTGCTGCTCGACGAGCATGCGCTGCCCTGGGACCAGGCCTGGGCGCTGTGCCAGCGTGTTTTCTCGTACACCAACCACACCCTCATGCACGAGGCGCTGGAGACCTGGCCGGTGGAAATGATGGGCCGCATCCTGCCGCGCCATTTGCAAATCATTTTCGACATCAACAACCACTTTCTGGGCGAGCTCAACGCACTGGGTGCAAGCGCTGATGTGATACGCCATGTTTCGCTGGTCGATGAACGAGGCGAGCGCCGGGTGCGCATGGCCTATCTGGCGGTGGTGGCCAGCCATTCCGTCAACGGCGTATCGGCCCTGCACTCCGAGCTGATGCAGCAATCGATATTTGCAGAATTTGCGCGCATCTGGCCGCAGCGGTTTAACAACAAAACCAATGGCATCACGCCCCGGCGCTGGCTGGCCCAGGCCAACCCGGCGCTGGCCGCCGTGCTGGACAAATACATAGGCACCGGCTGGCGGCGCGACCTGACCCAGATCGGCGGCCTGGAGGCCCTTGTCGGCAACGCCAAGGTGATCAAGGCCCTGCAAGACGCCAAACGTGCCAACAAACAGCGCCTGGCAGACTGGGTGCAAGCGCACATGGGCTTGCAGTTGCCGGTGAATGCCATGTTTGACGTGCAGGTCAAGCGCATCCACGAATACAAGCGCCAATTGCTCAACGTGCTGCATGTGATTGCCCGCTACCAGCGCATCCTGCGCGAGCCCGAGGCCGACATGGTGCCCCGCGTGGTGGTGTTTGCCGGTAAAGCGGCATCGGCCTACCACATGGCCAAGCTCATCATCCAGCTGATCAACGACGTGGCCCACACCGTCAACCACGACCCGCGCGTGGGCGACAAGCTCAAAGTCGTGTTCATCCCCAACTACAGCGTGAGCCTGGCCGAGCGCATCATCCCAGCGGCCGACTTGTCCGAGCAAATATCCACCGCAGGCACCGAGGCCTCGGGCACCGGCAATATGAAACTCGCACTCAACGGCGCCCTGACCATTGGCACGCTGGACGGCGCGAACGTAGAGATCTTGGACGGCGTGGGCAAAGAGAACATTTTCATCTTTGGCCTCACCACGCCCGAAGTGATTGCCACTCGCGCTGCGGGCTACCAACCACGCCAGGCGCTGGAGGCCTGCCCGGAGCTGGAGCAAGTGTTACTGGCCATCCGTGACGGGGAGTTCAACCCAACGCAGCCGCAGCGCTACCAAAACATTTACGACACGCTGGTGAATTGGGGCGACCACTACCTGCTGCTGGCCGATTACGCGTCCTACGCGGCAGCCCAGGACGCCGCCGATGCGGCCTACCGCAACGCCGACGACTGGACCCTCAAAACCCTGCACAACATCGCGGCCATGGGGCCTTTTTCTGCCGACCGCACGATTGCCCAGTACGCCAGCGAGATCTGGAAGACCAAGCCGGTGCAGTTTTAAGGCCAGCGAACCCGCAGGGCCGCATACCTTGGCTTGCAGGCGACCGCCCTGCGCAGTGTCAAGTAACACGGACTGCAGCACCGGCCGGCCCTTGGCATCGGTCATGGGGATTTGCTGTCTCGGGGCTCGTTGCTTTTGGCCTGCTTGGCGCGCTCGTACAAGGGCATGACTTTGGGTAAATTGGCCTCGATCTCGCTAATGCGCGCATTGCCCGAGGGGTGGGTGGACAACCACTGCGGTGGCGCACCCTTGTTGGCGGCCGACATTTTTTGCCACAGGCTGACCCCTGCGCGCGGGTCAAAGCCAGCGCGAGCGGCCAGCTCCATGCCCACCAAGTCCGCCTCAGACTCGTCTTCGCGGCCAAACTTAAGGGTCAGCAGGTTGGCACCCTGCTGTGCCGCGATGCCAGTTAGCCGCGGGTCAATTCCCAGCCAGCCCGACAACAAGGCGCCGCCCAATCGAGCAGCTTCGCTGGTCACAGTGGACTTGCCCATGCGCTCGCGCGCATGCTCGCGCAGGGCGTGGGCTATCTCGTGGCCCATCACCATGGCGACTTCGTCGTCCGTCAGCTCCAGGGCTTTGAGGATCCCGGTGTAGAACACGATTTTTCCGCCCGGCATACAAAACGCATTGATCTGGTTGGAGCCAATCAGGTTGACCTCCCACTTCCACTGGCGCGCTCGCTCGTTCCATTCGCCCGCCAGCGGAATGATTTTTTGTGCAATGGCGCGCAGCCGACGCACTTGAACGTTGTCAGCCGGGCCTAAAGCGCGTTGCTCCGAAGCGGCCTTGAGGGTTTGCTGGTACTGCAGCGTGGCCTGCTGCTCCACCTGCTCGGCGCTGACAATGTCGGCAAACACCGAGCGCTCGCCCACCTCCACACCCTCTCGCGCCGAGGCCGACGCGCTGGCCGCCACCATCGCCGACAGGAGCAACTGCAGAACCCGGCGCTGCACCGCATTCCAATTCGCTATCGCCATGTTTGCCGTCCTTTATATGAAATAAGACCAAAGGCTATTATTCCCCGATGCCCGCTCCCTTGCCCCCAACGCCTGCTAACGACGGACTACCCGCCAAACTTTCCTGGCGCCAAGCCCTGCGGGTCTACCGCGAGCCTGCGTCGCTGCGCATGCTCTCCTTGGGGTTTTCGGCCGGCTTGCCGCTGCTCTTGGTGTTTGGCACGCTGAGCTTTTGGCTGCGCGAGGCTGGCATTGACCGCACCACGATTGGGTTTTTAAGCTGGGTGGGCTTGGCCTATGGATTCAAGTGGGTCTGGTCGCCGCTGGTGGACCGCCTGCCCATTCCGCTGCTTACCCGCGCCCTGGGCCGACGGCGCAGTTGGCTGCTGGCATCTCAAGCGGTGATAATAGCCGCGCTGGTCTGTATGGCGCTGACCGACCCGCAAGTGGCGCTCGCACCCATGGTGTGGTGCGCGGTGGCGGTAGCGGTGGCCTCGGCCACGCAAGACATTGCGCTGGACGCGTTTCGCATCGAGTCCGCCGATGTCGAACACCAAGCCGCGCTGGCCGCCACCTACCAAACCGGCTACCGCCTGGCCATGATCTGGGCCGGCGCAGGCGCCCTGTGGATTGCCGCGCGCGCCGAAGCGCCTGCTTCGCTGGCAGGCGCCGCCGCGCCTTACCAGCATGGTCCCTGGCAAACCGCCTACCTGGTGATGGCACTGAGCATGCTGCCCGGCGTGCTGACCGTGCTGTTGTCAAGCGAGCCCGTGCCCGCCCCTGTGGCGCACGCGCGCAATGTGCGCGAGTGGTTGCGCGGTGCGCTGGTGGCGCCGTTTGCTGACTTTTTAGGCCGCTACGGCTGGCACGCGGCGCTGATTTTGGGATTGATCGCCACCTACCGCATCAGCGACGTGGTGATGGGCATCATGGCCAACCCGTTTTATGTGGACATGGGCTTTAGCAAGGACGAAGTGGCTGCCGTTACCAAGGTGTTTGGCGTGGTGATGACGCTGCTTGGCGCCTTTGTCGGCGGCGTGTTGTCTTTGCGCATGGGCGTCATGCGGGTGTTGATGCTCGGCGCCGTGCTTAGCGCCGCCAGCAACCTGCTGTTCGCCTGGCTGAGCACGCGCGGGCATGATGTGACGGCGCTGATCTGGGTGGTGTCTGCAGACAACCTGGCCGGGGGCATTGCGTCTTCGGCCTTTATTGCCTATTTGTCCTCCCTGACGAACGTGCAGTATTCGGCCACGCAGTACGCGCTGCTGAGTTCCATGATGCTGCTGCTGCCCAAGTTGGTGGCCGGGTTTTCGGGCAAGTACGTCGATGCCTTTGGCTATAACGACTTCTTTACTGCCACCGCGCTCTTGGGCCTGCCGGTGCTGATTTTGGTGGCGCTGGCTGCGCGGGCCCAGGCGCGTGGGCCGGGGCGCCAACTTTGACGCTCAGCGTTCAGCGTTCAGCGTTCGGTGGGCCGCGTTCGGTATCCGGTGGGCCGCGTTTACGCAACTTTACGCCCGCTTGCCCCGCCACGCACGCCGGGCCAGGGTGGCGCCACTAGACTGAAGCCATGAAAAAGCACCTGCTGATGATCGAAGACGACGCCCGGCTCGCCGCCATGGTGGCGGAGTACCTGCAACTCAATGACTTCAGCGTGGAGCACGCGCGCGACGGCCTGGCTGGCTTGGCGCGGCTGCGCCAGCCGGTAACGCAGGCGCCCCCCATTGACCTGGTGGTGCTGGACCTGATGCTGCCCGACATCGACGGCTTGGAAGTGTGCCGCCGCGTGCGTGCCTTGGGCGGCTTGTTGGGCCAAACCCCGGTGCTGATGCTGACCGCCAAGGGCGACCCGATGGACCGCATCGTCGGCCTGGAACTCGGCGCCGACGACTACCTGCCCAAGCCCTTTGAACCGCGCGAGTTGCTCGCCCGCATACGCGCCGTGCTGCGCCGCCACGGCGAGGCAGCGCAGAAATTTCCGGGTCAGAAAACCCTTCGCTTTGGCTCGCTGGAAATTGACCGCGACGCGCGCAGCGTGTCGGTGGCAGGCGCATTGTGCGAATTAACCTCCTACCAGTTTGACCTGCTGGTGACGCTGGCCGAGCGCGCCGGGCGGGTGCTCACGCGCGACCAGATCATGGAGGCGGTGCGCGGGCGCGAGCTGGAGGCCTTTGACCGCTCGATTGACGTGCACATGGGCCGCATACGGGCCGCGATCGAAGCCGACGCCAAGTCGCCCAAACGCATTCTGACGGTGCGCGGCGTGGGCTATGTGTTCGCGCGCCAGCAAGACTAGGGCGCTGCACACCCGCCGCATGCTGTTTCACAAACTCTACGTTCGCATTTGGCTCGCTGTGGTGCTGGCCGTGGGGGTGCTCACCTTTTTGGTCGGCTTTGCGTGGCGCATGGCCGCAGAGCCGCCGCTACGCCAAGTCGTGGTGCGCAACTCCCAGGGCGACGTGATTGGCGCAGGCACCGCCCACGTGCTGCGCCCACGCGTGCAGCACCATGACGAGGCAGACCATGAACACGACGATGCAGGACGCGAGCAGGACGCATCCGAGCCCGCAGTGCAAGCGCCACCCGTCGCCCGCCAAGCTGGCACTGCGCCTGCGGGGGGCTTGGCACCGGTTGCAAAAGCAACAGAGACACCAGACACACCAGATACGGCTGACGAGCCGGTGGGCCGCTTTGGCCGCGGGCCGGAGTTTGTGGTCACGCTGCAAGACGGGCAAACCTTGCATTTGCACCTGCCGCGCCCGCCGCGCAGTCTCTGGATCGCGCCGTTTGGCTTTTTTTGGACGCTGGCGCTGGTGGCCGTGGCAGTGGCGCTGGCGACCTACCCCATCGTGCGCCGCCTCACGCGCCGCCTGGAGGGTCTGCAAGCCGGCGTGCAGCGCTGGGGCGACGGTGACCTGAGCGTGCGCCTGAGCGCCGTGGGCGAGGACGAAGTCGGCTTTTTGGCCCAACGCTTTAACCACGCCGCCGCGCGCATCGAAAACCTGGTCAAGGCGCGCGACGCGCTGCTGGCCTCACAAAAGTCCTTGCTGGCCAATGCTTCGCACGAGCTGCGTTCGCCGCTGACCCGCATTCGCATGGGCCTGGAGCTGATGAGCCAAGGCTCGCCCGAATCCCTGGCGCAGCGCAAACCCGAGATGGAACGCAACCTCGCCGAGCTGGACCAGTTGATTGATGAGATTTTGCTGGCCAGCCGCCTGGACGCCCGCGCAGCCGACGTCGGCACGGTGGAGACGGTAGACCTGGTGGGGCTGGCCGCCGAAGAGTGCGCGCGCAGCGGCGCGCTGCTGGACACCCAGGCGGCCGTGCTGCTGGTACCTGGCATTGCCAAGCTGCTGCGCCGCGCGGTGCGCAACCTACTGGAAAACGCGCGCCGCTACGCCGCCGGCGCGGTGGAACTGGCGCTGTACCAAGAGGGGGAGTTCGCCGTCATCGAAGTCAAAGACCAGGGGCCAGGCGTTCCCCAGGAGTTTCAGTCCCGTATTTTTGAGCCCTTCTACCGCCTGCCGGGCGCCTCCGAACAAGACGGCGGTGTAGGACTCGGCTTGGCGCTGGTGCAGTCTATTGCCAAGCGCCACGGCGGCCTAGCAAGCTGCCGCAACCGTGCAGGCGGCGGCGCCTGCTTTGTGCTGCGCTTGCCCCTGACCGTAGCAGCAGCCGGTTGATGCACCGTACGCACCCGCACATTACCTGCTTGTTTTCAGCGGCGTCAAACGCCGACCCAAGTGGCCAGTCCACGGCGTCCCCTAAGGCAAGACGCCGCCTTCTTTCCAAAGCCGGGGGAGATATCGATAGTGCGTGCCACCCCCTATGCGAACGGGGCCAGCTAATTTGCGTCGCTTACCCCCCATTTCGGGGATGGGCTACAGATTTTTCCACTTTAAACTGCATTCTTAATTGTTGGGTATCGCTTCGCGGTGGATCTCAGCACTGTTTTAGTAAGTTGTCCGGTTTTTCAGTTCCAACGAAGTCTCTCACGAGGCATTTACAAGTCACCTTCGGGTGACTTTTTTTTGCCTTCGCCTTGTTGCAGCAAAGCCCATACCCGCTGCGGGACCACATCACGCAGGCAGCGCGTGTGGCCCAGAGGGCATTCCCGTGCAAAGCAAGGAGCGCAGTCCAAGGGCGGCAGATAGCTGGGGTCATTTTTGAGCCACACAACGTGCGCCTCCTGGCTCAGGGGCGGCGTATGCAGCGGGCTCGATGAACCAAAAATCGCCACCTGCGGCACACCGAAAGCGGCCGCGACGTGCATCATGCCGGAGTCGTTGCTGACCACGCTGCGCGCTGCGCTCACCAATGCCAGCGCTTCCAACAAACTGGTGCGGCCGGCCAAGTTAAGGCAAAGCTCCGACCCACCATGCTGCACGGCTTGGGCGATTTCGGCACACATTGCCGCCTCTTTGGCAGAACCCAAGAGCAGCACCGCACCACCGGTGGTGTGGAGAAGGTTTCGCGCCAACTCGGCAAAGTATGCTGGGGGCCAGCGCTTGGCCGGTCCGTACTCCGCGCCAGGCACTAGAACGTCGTACTGCGAGCGCTGCAAACCCCAAGGAGCCAGCGCAGCGTTCACCCCATCCGCTGGCAGTGAAAGTGCTGGCCACTGCGCTTCAAACCCACGCTCCAAAGCAAGCGCACCGTAGAAAGACACCATCGGCGGGCGCCGGGTTTTGGACGCTTTGGGCAGGAGCTGCGTAAGCAGTCCGTAACGCGCCTCACCCACGTAGCCCACACGCTCAGGGATACCGGCCCACCACGGAATCAGGGCGCTCTTAAACGAGTTGGGGCAGATCACCGCCCGGTCAAACTGGCCACGCAGTTGGCGCGCCATGGCCCGCCGCGCAGCCCACTGCAAGCCGCCGTGGGCAAAGGGAAACTCCATCACCCGCTCCACGCACGCCATCGCCCGGTACACCGGCGCCACCCATGGCAGTGCGCCCACCGTAATGCGCTCACCGCGCGCGTGCAAACGCCGCAGCAGCGGCTCGGTCATCACCGCGTCACCAATCCATTGGGGGGCAATGACCAGGGTCGACGTCGTCACGGAAGAGCCCCCTCGGGGGGCAGCGACCCACACGCAGTGGGGGAGCGTGGAGGCACCAATTTAATGGGCTTCGAAGTGCTCGCCGTCCTTGAGCTGGTAGACGGTGCCGCAGTACGGACACTTGGCTTGGCCCTTATGGGCTACGTCCAGATAGACCTTGGGATGGGTGTTCCAGGTTTTCATCTCGGCCAAAGGGCTAGGGCAAAAAACACCGCCTTGGGGATTGAGGTCTTTGGCCAACAGGGTGACGAGCGATTTGGACATGGTGGCTTTATCTATGGGTGGAACAGGACCACCTCAAACCAGGGTCAACCAGTGCGCGTACTTGGGGTTGCGGCCGTTCACGATGTCAAAGAACGCCGTCTGGATTTCTTCGGTAATCGGGCCGCGGGTGCCCACGTAGTCGTCTTTGCCCAGCGCGATACGGTCGAGTTCGCGAATCGGCGTTACTTCGGCGGCGGTACCGGTGAAAAAGGCTTCATCGCAGATGTAGACCTCGTCGCGAGTAATGCGCTTTTGCACTAGCTCCAGCCCCAAGTCTTTGCAGATGTGCATCACGGTGTTGCGGGTAATGCCATTCAAGGCGCCGGCCGACAGATCGGGCGTATAGACCACGCCGTCTTTGATGACAAACAGGTTTTCGCCCGCGCCCTCAGAGACAAAGCCGTTCGTGTCGAGCAGCATGGCTTCGTCGTAGCCGTCGTCGGTGGCTTCCATATTGGCCAGGATGGAGTTGGTGTAGTTACTCACCGCCTTGGCCTGGGTCATGGTGATGTTGACGTGGTGGCGGGTGTAGCTTGATACCTTTACGCGGATGCCGCGCTGCAGGCCTTCTTCGCCCAGGTAGGCGCCCCAGGGCCAGGCGGCCACCATCAGGTGGATGGTGTTGCCCTTGGGCGAGACGCCCAGCTTTTTGTCGCCAATCCAGGTCAGCGGGCGCAGGTAGCAGCTCTCCAAGTTGTTGTCGCGCACCACGGCTTTTTGCGCGTCCATCACCTGCTCTTTGGAAAACGGAATGTTCATGCGCAAAATCTTGGCACTGTTGAACAGGCGTTCGGTGTGCTCGGCCAAGCGAAAGATGGCCGTGCCATGGGCGGTGTTGTAGGCGCGCACGCCCTCAAAAGCGCCGCAGCCATAGTGCAGGGTGTGGCTGAGCACGTGAATCTTGGCGTCGCGCCATTCGACCATCTGGCCGTCCATCCAGATTTTTCCGTCGCGGTCAGACATGGAGGGGGGCATGGCGGTCATTGCAGGGGTCCTTTGGGAGTTGGGCGATGCATAAAAAGGCGGATTTTACGGGGCGGCGTTTTCATTGAGAGATTCTTCGGCGCTGGGACGTACCAGGGTCCAGTTTTTCAATCTCCCACTGAAAAACTCGCAGCGCACCGTGGACTGCGAACCATCGCTCCAACAAAACACCTCAGGCTGTTCCCCCGGCTCGCCGGCTGAGGTGCCCAGGGCGCGGGTGAGTGCCACCACGTGCAGCAGCGTCATGCCCGCACGCAGTTTGGCATTGAGCATCACCGCGCTGTCAACATAGCCCTTGGGGCGGTGCGCAGCGCGCTGCATGACCTGCAGCATGCGGGTGAAGTGCAGCAACATCCACATGACCAAAGCACCCAGCGCGGCGGCGACACCCGGCCAGGAGTAGCTGCGGTAAGCCAGGGCGACCAGGGCCACGGCAGCCAGAGGTGCCGCAACTTTTTGAACAAGGGGCGAGAGTGCAATCGGCATGTGGGCGATTTTCGCAGCAGTCGCAAAGGCGGAACAAACCGCCGCTTCCGGGGCTGCGGACCGGCCCAGGCGCGATAAAGTGGCAAGTCTCCACTTTGCCCCTAAGCCGCCATGACCCATGCCCAGCAACGCGTTTTGATCACTGCCGCCGCCTCGGGCATCGGCTTGTCTATGGCCGATGCATTTTTGGCGGCGGGCGCCAGGGTTTTCATTTGCGATGTCAACGCGCAAGCATTGCAACAGGCATTGGCAACGCGCGCCACACTGGCGGGGATGGTCTGCGACGTCAGCGATGAGCAAGAAGTAGCCGACTTCTTCGCCAGGGGCACTGCGCACCTGGGTGGACTGGATATTTTGGTGAGCAACGCCGGTGTCGCAGGGCCCACGGCCAACGTAGAAAACATCGCATTGGCCGACTGGCACCGCTGTCTGGCTGTGAACCTCGACTCGGCATTTTTGTGCGCCAGGTTGGCCGCGCCGCTGCTGCGCGCGCAAGGCAGCGGCTCAATTGTCAATATGTCGTCCACCGGCGGGCTGTTTGGCTTTCCACGGCGCGCGCCCTATGCAGCGGCCAAATGGGCAATTCGTGGCCTTACCCGCACGCTCGCGCAAGAGCTTGGTCCAGCGGGCGTGCGGGTGAATTGCATTTGCCCTGGCTCGGTAGCGGGTGAGCGCATGGACCGGGTGATCGCAGCAGAGGCCCGGCAAACAAGCCGCAGCGAGGCAGAAGTGCGCAAGGAAATGACCGACGCGGCGTCGCTTAAAACCTTCATCCAGGCAGAGGACATTGCCCAACTTGCTCTGTTTATCACCTCGCCTGCAGGCGCCCGCATTTCGGGGCAGGAATTGGCCGTGGACGGCCATACCGAGACTTTGTGAAACAGGCGACCACCCTACAGCCACATAACCCTATGCATGTTTTGCATATTAATTGCCTGTAATCGCTAGGTAACCGCGCAGGCGCTTTCTAGAATCGGCATCCCTTGGGCGCGCTTCACAAAGGCGCGCCCGGCGTGGCATCCGGTGCGCGCCTTTGCTTAAGGGGTTTTTCAAAGCACAGGCCGGCATGGGATGGATTTTGAAAAGACGATTTTTAAACTTAGGAGCTTTTCAATGAACGCACCCTTAATGCAAGGCTTGGACCTCAAGACCCCAAACTTTGTGAAACACCCGCGCCTGATTGCCTGGGTGGCAGACATGGCTGCTTTGTGCAAGCCTGCGGCTATTCACTGGTGCGACGGTTCACAAGAGGAATACCAAATGCTGTGCCAGCAACTGGTAGACGCCGGAACATTTACCCAGCTCAACCCTGCCAAGCGGCCCAACAGCTTTTTGGCCTGCTCTGACCCCACCGACGTGGCCCGCGTGGAAGACCGCACTTATATCTGCAGCGCCCTCAAGGAAAACGCAGGCCCCACCAACAATTGGATGGAGCCCAGCGAGATGCGCGCGACCTTAGCGCCGCTGTTTGACGGCTGCATGGCCGGACGGACCATGTATGTGGTGCCCTTCTCGATGGGGCCATTGGGCTCGCACATCGCTCACATTGGGATTGAGATCAGCGACAGCGCCTATGTCGCCGTGAACCAACGCATCATGACCCGCATGGGCCGCGCGGTGTACGACGTGCTGGGCGTGGACGGCGAGTTTGTGCCCTGCATGCACACCGTGGGCGCGCCGCTGGCGACGGGCCAGGCGGACGTGAAATGGCCGTGCAACAAGACCAAGTACATCGTGCACTTTCCCGAAACCCGGGAGATTTGGTCCTACGGCTCGGGTTATGGCGGCAACGCCTTGCTGGGCAAGAAGTGCTTTGCGCTGCGCATCGCATCCAGCATGGGCCGAGCCGCCGCGCAAGGGCCCTCCGGTAGCCCGGGCTGGCTGGCCGAGCACATGCTAATTTTGGGCGTAACCAATCCCCAGGGGAAAAAATTCCATATCGCCGCCGCTTTTCCCAGCGCCTGTGGCAAGACCAATTTCTCTATGCTGGTGCCGCCTGCGGTTTTTGCCGGATGGAAAGTGACCACTATCGGTGACGACATTGCCTGGATCAAGCCGCACACCGACGGCAAGATGTACGCGATCAACCCCGAGGCTGGCTACTTTGGCGTGGCCCCTGGCACCAACTACCACACCAACCCCAACTGCATGGCCAGCTTGGACCATGACGTGATCTTCACCAACGTGGCGCTCACCGACGACGGCGACGTTTGGTGGGAGGGCATGGAAAAGGATACGGGCTCATTCCCCGAACACCTGATCGACTGGCAAGGCAAAGACTGGACGCCGCAAATCGCCCGCCAGACGGGTGCCAAGGCCGCCCATCCGAACGCGCGCTTTACGGTCGCCGCCGTCAACAACCCCGCGCTGGACCCTGCCTGGGACGATGCTGCCGGTGTGCCGATTGACGCCTTTATCTTTGGCGGCCGACGCTCCAACACCGTGCCACTGGTCACAGAGGCGCGCAACTGGGTTGAAGGCGTGTACATGGCGGCCACCATGGGCTCGGAGACCACGGCAGCAGCAGCGGGCCAGCAAGGCGTCGTGCGGCGCGACCCCTTTGCCATGCTGCCGTTTGCAGGCTACAACGTCAGCGACTACTTCCAACACTGGCTCAACGTGGGAAGCAAACTCAGCGCCGGTGGCGCCAAGCTGCCGGCCATTTACTGCGTGAACTGGTTCCGCAAGGACGACGACGGCAAATTTGTCTGGCCCGGCTACGGCGAAAACATGCGCGTGCTGAAATGGATGATTGACCGCATAGAGGGCACAAGCGCCGGCCAAGAGACCGGCTTCGGCATCAGTCCCACCTATGGCGAGATCACCTGGGACGGGCTGGACTTCACACCGGCGCAATTTGCCACTGTGACCCGCTTGGACAAAGCGGATTGGCAGCACGAGATTGCGCTGCACACCGACTTGTTCACCCAGCTGGCCTACCACTTGCCGCCTGAGTTAATCGCCACCAAAGCACAACTCGCACAGCGCTTGGCGGCATAACTGCAAGGCCGCAGCACACGCTAGTCCAGGGCTGCAACCACTTGGTTGCGGCCCTGGCGCTTAGCCTGGTACAGGGCACCATCGGCCGCTGCCAGCAAAGCGCTCAAAGGCCTTATTTGGTCCCAGCTGGCCACGCCGATAGACACACTGAGCGTCAGCGGAGCCCCGGTGGCAAGCTCGAATGGTGTCGAAGTGAAGGTGGTGCAAATCCGCTGTGCAATGCGGCTTGCCATGGACGCGTCGACATCGGGCAACAGGACGCAGAACTCCTCGCCGCCGTAGCGCGCGCACAGGTCGCCAGGGCGAAGTGCTATCTCGATACACCGCGCCGCATGGCAAAGCACCAAATCGCCCACAGGGTGACCATGTGTGTCGTTGACATGCTTGAAATGGTCAAGGTCAATCATCAGCAGCGACGCCGAGCGCCCGGGAGATTCGTGGCGTCGCAGGGTTCTGGGATAGTGGTGGTCCATCCAGCGGCGATTGTGCAGGCCGGTCAGTGCGTCCGTCTCTGCATCCCGGGCCCAACGTTGCTGGGAAAGCATGGCCTCACTTAAGCCGGCGTTGGCGTTGCGAACCCGTGCCGACATCATGCGCAACAAATTCAAGGCAATTTTGGGGTCGCTTTGCATGGACTGCCACACCATCTCGGACGGCACAGCCAGCACTTGAGACTCTTGTTCAGCAACCGCCCAGGCGTTGGCCTTTTGTCCATCAATCAGGGACTGCTCTCCCACCGAGTCACCCGGCACAATGCGTGCGACCTCTTTGCGCCCCATTGCCATTGGATCTGAACTGGCCGCCAGGCCCTGCACCCCGGCAACACCGCTGGCATGCAGCCACACGGAAAGTTCGCCTGAAAGCAATACAAACAAGGTGTTGTGCACGCTGCCCATGGTGATCAGCGTTTGCCCGCGCGCAAGTGTGTGAACCGGAGCTTGGGTCAGCCAATCTTGCACCGCATCGCAAGACACGCCGTCTAACAGCCGCGACCCCAGTAAAAGCGCCCGCTGAGCGGGCTGAAGGGCCGTGCTAGGTTTGTCCATACGCCGCATTATAAAAAGCAGTTCAAAATGAAGAAGGTCAATGGGATTCTCAAGCCCTAGGCGCTCCTCGCGCGTACCGCGGGCGGGACATGGCTACATCGAAACTCCACCTCGCAGGGGGCTGTAGCGCTCCCTTTTTAACGATGCAAAAACAACTCATCAGCTCCGGCTCGCGCTTTGAGGCAGAGATCGGCTACTCCCGCGCCGTGGTCGCCGGCGACTGGGTGTTTGTGTCCGGCACCACCGGCTTTGACTACGCCACCATGGCCATCTCGGACGATGTGCGCGAACAGGCGGCGCAGTGCTTCAAAAACATCGCCACCGCGCTAACGCAAGCCGGGGCCACCCTAGACGACGTGGTGCGCGTGAACTACATCCTGCCGAACACCGCAGACTTCGAACCCTGCTGGCCGGTGCTGCGCCAGTATCTGGGCAAAGCGCGCCCAGCCGCGACCATGGTGAGTGCGGGGCTTCTGGATGCGCGGATGAAGATTGAGGTGGAGGTAACCGCGCTGCGGCGGCAAGCTGGCTTTTTGACACGCCAAATCCAGAAGTCCGCACAACGCCAACAAAAGCCTGACGTCTGGGCAGCTAGGTGACGGGCATGGGAAGGCCAGAAATGCGCCCCAGCACTGGTGCTTCTAAGGCAAATTTTCCCTTTTAAAAAAGCGTTGAGGCACCCTGTCACAATGCAAAAACGATAGTTAAATGGATAACTAATCGTTGCAGTTGCAGGGCATGGCCAAGCGCATTCAGGGGTAATAAATCAATGTTCAAGTTACCGCCGAGTCAGGCCTATTGGCTGGCTGCTGCCTTGCTCCTGGTCGCCGGAGTTTCAGGCGCACTCACGACCTTGTTCCAACCACCAAGCAGCGAAGCGAGCGGGCCGTTCCAAATCGCCGAGTTCGCCAACCGCGACTTCGAAGGTTCACCCGCCCTGGCGCTGAGCTTCACCCAGCCGATGGATGCGCGCGCAAGCTACGACAAGCACATCCAGGTCTTTCAAATGCCAGCGACTGCGGTCAATAGCAAGTCACCGCCCGCAGCCGCGAACAAGGAGGCCGACAACGAAGACGAGGACAACCCGCCTGTCAATGGTGGCAAACCCAAGGTTTCCACTGCCGCGCAAGACGTGGCGATCAACGGCGGTACCTTGGTTAAGGGCGCCTGGGTTGTGGGCGACAACCCCCACATTCTGTATTTTCCGCACGTCCAGCCCAAAACCCGCTACGTGGTGCGCATTGCTGCGGGTCTGCCCTCGGCGGCGGGCCAAACGCTTGCTGCGGACAGTAGCTACTCGGTGCTCACCGCCATCGTCTCACCTGCTTACTACTTTGCCAGCCGGGGCATGGTGCTGCCAGCCAAGCAAAACGGAGGGCTTCCGGTGGTCACCGTCAACGTGCCCGAGGTAGATATCCAGTTCCTGCGCGTCAAGCGCGACCAACTTCCGCGCTTTCTCGACAAAGTAATCAGCGGACCGCGTTCGCAGCGGGTCAAAAATCCAAGCAACGACGAGGGCGAAGACGAAGCAGAGTACGACAACCCGTACGACTGGCGGGCCACAGACCTTAAGGGCGCGGTCAATAGCTGGTCACTCGACAGCATGCACAGCCTCACTGACAGCGTATTCGTGGGACGTTTCCTGACCGAGCAAAAGCCGAACCAGCGCAAGGTCACGTTTATTCCGGTGGAAGACATCAAGGAACTGCGCGAACCGGGCATCTACATCGCCGTGATGAACCAGCCCAATCGCTTCCGCAACGACTACCAGGTCAGCTATTTTTACGTCAGCGACCTGGGCTTGAGCACCCGCCTGTTTGCCAAAGGAGCCGATACCTACGTCAGCTCACTGACCACTGGAAAAGCAGAGTCGGGCGTTGAAGTGACCTGGATGGATGAGAACGCCAAGGTGGTTGCCCGTGGGGAGACCGATAGCAACGGATATGCCCATTTTGCCGATCGACCAGCCTCCGCCAAGGTCGTCGTAGCGCGTCAGGGTGAACAGATTTCCCTCATTACTTTGAAGGAGCCTGCACTTGATCTGTCTGAATACGATGTCACTGGGCCGCCCGGTAGGCCGGTGCGGCTGTTTGCGTATGCGGGCCGCAACCTTTATCGGCCCGGCGAGAAGTTTGACGTCTCGGTACTTACGCGCGATGCCGATGGACGCCCTATTCCTGCGCAACCAATCCAGGCCATCCTCAAGCGTCCAGACGGCAAAAAACAATTCACCGCCACGTGGCAGCCCGATAGCAAACTTGGCGGCTACTACCAAAGTCGCATCGAGATACCGGTGGATGCGCCCACCGGGTCTTGGACCCTGGAGCTTCGGGCCGACCCGGCTGACAAGCTGGCCACGACCAGCTTGCGCTTTGGCGTGGAGGAATTCCTGCCTGAGCGCATGAAGCTGGAACTGAGCAGCAAGCAAACCGCCCTCGCACCAAACAAGGACCTGACCATAGACCTCCAAGGAAGCTACCTGTACGGCGCCCCGGCGGCTGGTAATACGGTGCTCGGCGTTGCGGTGTTTGAACGGCAAAAAAACCCTCTTGCCCAAAAATTCCCTGGTTTCGAATTTGGCGACGACGCAGAAGAGAGCCAGCGCCACCGGGTGGAACTGGAACAACACATACTCGACGAAGACGGCAAACTAGCGATCGACGTCGATCTCGCCCCAGCCAAAGGCAAACGTTCGCCCTACACGGTGCGCACTACGCTGAGCTTGCTAGAAACCGGCGGTCGCCCGGTGGTGCGCAGCTTTGAGCGCGTCATCTGGCCCGCACCCGTGCTGGTCGGCGTGCGCCCCTTGTTCACCGGTGACTATGTCCGCGAAGGCAGTTTGGCGCAATTTGAGGTGATCCGCGCCAATGCTGACACCAAGCTGAGCCCGAGCAAAGGGCTTGCGGTGCGCATGTTCCGCGAAAACCGGGACTATTACTGGCGTTTCGATGACCAGCGGGGCTGGCACTCTGGCTTTACCGAAAGCGACGAACTCGTGGACACCGCCAGCGTCACCATCCCCGAGGGAGGGCGCGGCAAGCTGAGCTTGCCGGTGAAGTACGGTCGCTACCGCCTGGAAATCACCGACCCCGACACACAGCAAATCACCAAGTTTCACTTTTACGCGGGCTGGAATGCCCGTGGCGATGAGACGCAAGGCATACGCCCCGACCGCGTGGCGCTGAAGTTTGACAAGCCCAGCTACCAAGACGGTGACACCGCCACGCTAACCATCACGCCACCCCACGATGGCGAGGCGCTGATCACCGTCGAGGGCGAACAGACGCTGTGGGTCAAGCGCAGGACGGTTTCGCAGACCGGCACCCGCGTCGATATTCCGGTGGATAAGGCCTGGAAGCGGCATGACCTCTACGTATCCGTCACCGTTCTGCGGCCGGGCAGCGCCGGAGAAAAAATCACCCCTGCGCGGGCGCTGGGTATCGCCCACTTGCCGCTGGAGCGCGGCGACCGCAAGGTGGCTGTCAGCCTAGAAGCCCCCAAGAAAATGCTGCCCGACACGCCGCTCAAAGTGAAGGTGAAGGTTCCGGGCGTCGCTGGTCAGCAGGCCTTTGTGACGCTGTCGGCAGTGGACGTGGGCATCCTGAACATCACCCGCTATGCGACCCCCGACCCGCACAACCACTTTTTTGGCAAGCTGCGTTATGGCGCCGACCAGTACGACGTGTATGGCCGCTTGATTGAAAAAATGGGCGGCCAAAAAGGCAAGCTCAAATTCGGTGGCGACGCAGCGCCCAAGGCCACCAAAAGCCTGCCCAAGAAAGTACGGCTGGTGGACCTGTTCTCCGGGCCAGTGCTGCTCAATGGCAAGGCTGTCGACT
>JARXAU010000110.1 GCA_029865675.1 Rhodoferax sp. | reverse complement strand
TAGCCCATGCGCCTGAAGATTGCCGTCCTGAGCCGCAATTTCAGCACCACGGGCGGGGGGGCGGAGCGGTATGCGGTGGCGGTGGTGGAAGAGCTTGCGGTGCGGCATGAGGTGCATGTGTTCACCCAGCACGTGGGCAATGTGCTGCCCGGCGTGACCTACCACCCCGTGGCGCTGCCCCTCCGCCGCCCGCGCTGGATGAACCAGCTGTATTTCGCCACCGCCACCTGGTGGGCCACGCGCCGGGGCTTTGACGTTGTGCATTCGCACGAGAACACCTGGCACGGCAATGTGCAAACCGTGCACGTGCTGCCGGTCAAACACAATGTGTTTCACGGCAAGCAGGGCCTGGCGCTGGCGCTGCGCTGGCTCAAGGTGGCGACCAGCCCGCGCTTGGTGGTCTACCTCTGGCTAGAGAGCCGCCGCTACGCGCCCGTTCCCCAACGGCGCGTGGTGCTCACGTCGCAGGCGCTGCGCAAGGACTTTGTGGTCGCCTACCCCAAGGCCAGCGCCATATGCACGGTGATCGCCCCTGGCGTATCTGCCGCGCCCGGCCCGTGCAGTGCGTCTGAAAAACAGCAGGCCCGCGCCACGCTGGGGTTGCCCCCCCACGGGCGGGCGCTGCTGCTGGTGGGCAACGACTTGCGCAAGAAGGGCTTGCCCACGCTGCTGCAAGCCTTGGTGGGTTTGCCCGAAGACGTTTGGCTGGCCGTGGTGGGGCAGTCGCGCCAGCTCGCGGACATGCGCGCCCTGGCCCAGCGCCTGGGGCTGGCGCAGCGGGTGTGGTTTCTAGGCGCGCTGTCCGACATGGACCCGGCCTACCGCGCCGCCGATTACCTGGTACACCCCACATTGGAAGACACCTACGCCATGGTGGTGTTGGAGGCCATGGCGCACGGGCTGCCGGTGGTGGTGAGCGCGGCGCGATGGTGCGGCATCGCGGCAGATTTGAACGATGGCGTTCAGGCGCTGCTTTTGCAGCAGCCAGACGATGCACAAGAGTTGCAATCAAGCCTTCGGCTTCTGCTGACAGGCCCGGAGCGGACCTCGATCTTGGCGCAGAACGCACTGTTTTTTGCAAGAAACAAGACCTGGTTGGCTGCGGCCAAGGCCTACGAGCACATCTACAGCGACCTTGAAAACGACCTGTCGACCGAATGAAAATCCCCATCCTCATGTACCACCAATTAGAGGCTGATGTCTCCAAAGGCGCGCCGCTGCGTGGCCTGGTGGTGCGTCCAGCCACCTTCGCGCGCCACATGGCACTGATGCGCCTTTTGGGGTACCGGGGTTTGTCCATGGGTGATCTGATGCCCTATTTACGGGGAGAAAAGCGCGGGCGCGTGTTTGGCATCACCTTCGACGACGGGTATGAGAACAACCTGCGCAACGCCTTGCCGGTATTGCAGCGCAACAGGTTTACCGCTACATGCTATGCAGTGAGTGGCGCATTGGGCAAAACCAATGCATGGGACGCGGCGTTGGGTATTGCACAGGTCTCGCTCATGGATGCGGGTCAATTGCAGCAATGGCGTGCAGGCGGCCAGGAGGTGGGCAGCCATTCACAAAACCACCTGCGTCTGACAGCACTGTCGTCGGCGGTGATGACCGTTGAAATCGTTGAGTCGCGTGAAACGCTCAGCGCCGTGTTGGATGACCCATCAGGCGTACGGCATTTTTGCTACCCCTATGGGGACTTTGATCCGGCGGTTGTAGCGGTGGTGCGAGGCGCTGGGTATCTGACCGCGACGACCACGGTGCGGGGACGATTTGATCCCGATAAACCCTGCGATTTGATGCTGATTCCTCGGGTGCTCGTGAGTCGCTCCACCACTTGGCTGCATTTGCTGCTGAAGTGCTTCACGCGGTACGAGGACAAGCGGGGGCGTGTCTAGCGCAGGGCGGGCGCAGGCCGGCTGTCAGGCCTCGTCTTGGTCGTGCAGGCCCATGCGGTACAGCTTGGCGTAGTGGCCGTCAAGGTCAAGAAGCTCGCGGTGCGTGCCAACCTCAAGGAGTTTTCCGTGGTGCATCACCACAATGCGATCGGCATGCTGCACCGTAGACAGACGGTGCGCAATGACCAAGGTGGTGCGCCCACGCATCAGCCCTTGCAAAGCCTCTTGCACCAGCCGTTCGGACTCGGTGTCCAGCGCCGACGTGGCTTCATCCAGAATCAGCACTGGCGCGTCCTTGTAAAGCGCTCGCGCAATTGCAATCCGTTGGCGTTGCCCGCCCGAGAGCTCCATGGCGTTGTGTCCCACCAGGGTATCTACGCCCTTTGGCGCTTGGCGCACATAGTCGCCTAGGTTGGCCGCTTCAAGGCAGCGCAACACCTTGGCGCGGTCTGTCACTCCGCCCAGGGCAATGTTGGCCGCAATGGTGTCGTTGAGCAAGAAAACGTGCTGACTTACCTGCGCGAATTGGGCGCGCAGGGCCAAAAGATCCCAATCCTCCAGCCGCACGCCATCAAGACTCACTGCGCCCGAGGAGTTGCTCACAAAGCGCGGCAGCAGGTTGACCAGGGTCGTTTTCCCAGCTCCTGAGCTTCCCACCAGTGCGATGGTTTCTCCGGGCTCGATAACCATGGTGAACCCATCGAGTGCCGGTGGTTTCGCGGTGTCGTAAACCACTGATACGGAATCGAACCGAATCGCGCCGCAAGCCCGTGGCTTGCTAAAACTGCCGCTGGACTCTAGCGGCGCGCTCGTCAGCAAATCAATGCCTTTTTCAATGGCCGCAAGTCCGCGAGTGAGCGGATTGGCCACTTCGGAGAGGTGTTTTACCGGTGCAATCAGCATCAGCATGGCCGTTACAAATGCCGCAAACCCCCCAACCGTGGTGTTGCTGGATTGGCTTTGCAGCAGCGCCACCGTAATTACCGCAGACAGGGCCACCGCCGATAAAAGCTGGGTCAGTGGCGTCATGGCGGCGGCGGCGGCAGTGGATTTCATGAACAATCGGTTCAGCGTCCCGCCCAAGCGAGTGAACCTTTCTTGCTGCGCCGCCTGCGCCGAGTAAAGCCGGATGTCGCGCTGCATGAGCACGTTTTCTTCAATCACATACGCCAGCGCGTCGGTGGCCGTCTGGCCCTGTTTGGTAATGCTGTACAAACGTTTGGTGAGAGTTTTCATGACCCAGGCCACGGCTGGAAAAAGCAGGGCTACGATCAAGGTGAGCTTCCAGTTGATGTACATCAAATAGCCAAGCAGGGCCAGCAAGGTGAGCGAGTCACGTGCCAGCGTCATTAAGGCCTGTACCAGCAACACCGCACCAGCATGCACTTCATACACCACCGTGTTGGACAGCGTGCTGGAGGATTGGTTTTTAAACAGCGAAAAGTCTGCCCGCAAAAGTTGCGCGAACAGGGCTTTGCGCATTTCAAAAAGCCCCAGGTTAGCGACTTTGGCTAGCGCCATTTGCGCTATAAAGTTTGACAATCCACGAACGCCAAAAATGAGAATAATGCAAACGGGCACCGTCCAAAGCTGCAGGTCCCCCTTTTGAAACCCGTTGTCTAACAGGGGCTGCATGAGGGCCGGAATCAGCGGCTCGGTAAGCGACAAGACGATAGCGCCAAGCGCCGCCGCCACCCAGGCATGCTTGGGTTTACGAAAGTAGGGCCAGATCCTCCAAAGGCGCACCGCCACGCTGCCTGTGGGCTGCTTACGGAGTTGGTTTGCCGACATAGGTTCCATGTCAAGACCGAGCGACTGGGCCCGCAGAAGCGGGTGGCAGTAGCCCAAAACCCAGTGCCAATGCCAAACTCACACACAGGAAGTCGCCAATCAACGCATCAAACAGCGCGCAATTGAACAAGCCCGCCACCGCAATAGCGATCAGCACCGATTGAACAGCCCGCCGGGCTTGCGGCTCCATGGGTCGGCAAGCGCGCCAAGTAGCAAACCCTATTGCCAGCAGCAGCGCCAGCCCTGGCAGACCCAATTCCACCGCCCACAAAAGATATTCTTGGTGCGGATTGCCCACCGTTGGCACATAGCCGGGCAGGCCAAACCCCGGTTGGAGGGCATCGTATTGGCTGCTCCAACTGCCCGCGCCATGTCCTGTCCAGGGGCTTTTTTGCAACGCCATCAACGAGTTCTTCCAAAACTGCAGCCTGATGCCAGAGGAAGTTTCTGCTGCTACTGGCGCGCTGTTTTGGGCCACGGCGGCTATTTCGGTTTTCACCAGCCATAGTCGATCTAGGGCCTGCGGCGCCGCTAGCCAGACCACCAAGCCAATGAACACGGGTGCGCTAAAGCCGGCCCAGCGCCAGCGCGCTGGCATTTCCCAAAAAACGGACGCGGTGACCAAAACCAAAGCGACCACATAACCGGTGCGCCCTATAAAAAGTCCAAACACGGCGCCTAAGACCAGCCCGATCGACAAGGGCACGACGAATCGGCGAATGGGACCTGGAATAACTTCGCGCAAATGCCAGACCAGGGCCGCAAACACCGCACCCATGATGGACTGGTCCAAGTAGCTGGAAAACACCGCATAACGGGTGCTGATGCCTTCCGATGCCGCCTGCGCCCAGGGCACCGGAAGGTTGAGGTAAAGCCCCCAAGTGCCCAGCACTAAAACCATCTGTCCCAACATGAATACCTGCAACGCAATGGCTGCATCGCGCCGATTTCGTTGCAGAAAAAAAACCAGCGGTATGACCAACAAATTGCCATGCTGGGCCAGGGATTTGCCAATGGCCGCGCCACTGGCGCTGCTCCAGAGTACGCTGACAAGAAAGGTCACCATAGCCAAGTAAATCAGTGGAATGAAGTCGGGCTGCCTCCCGACCAGCTTTTGTCGGACCACACCGTCAGTTGCTACCAGCCAAACAAAAGCGCACACCACGCCCAGTTTTGCGAGGTTGATGACGGCGATGGGCAGTGAAACAGCGAACGCCAAAGCGCAAACTGCAACGAGACGAAACTTGCCTTCAACCAACGCAGTCATGCGGCTGGGCTTCGCTTAGCGTTTTTGGCCGCGACTGCGGGGCCCTCAAATTCGCTCCATGCAATTCCCTGCTGCAGCTCCACCGCCTTCGCGTACCGGTAAAACGTGCCCTCAAAATTCCCCAGCGCAATCACAAACCCCGCCCACCCGTCCAAGAAGCCGCGCTTGAAGACGTAGTGCTTCACAAACGCCCACAGACCGTGCGCCAGCGCTGATCCCATGGACAGCTTCTTGTGTTTGATTTTTTCTGCACCCAGCGTGGAGTAGCGGTTGGCCTTGTGCATGACCTCGCCCAGGTTTTTGAATGGAAACTGCCAAATGGCGTTTTTCATGTGGCCTGGCGGTTTGTCGGTCAGCAGCTCAAATCCCTCATGCACCGGCTTGTGGTCGTAGCGCAGCGCGCCTTTGCGAAACAGTTGCGGCTGCCGGTAATTGGGGTACCAGCCGGAGTGTTTGATCCAGCGCCCCATAAAGTAGTTGCGCCGCGGCGTCCAGTAGGCGTTCAAGGCTTGCGGGTCGGCGGTGATGTTGCGGATTTCGGCCGCTGCTTCGGGCGTGCAACGCTCGTCGGCATCCAGGCTAAAAATCCATTCGTGCGTGCAGGCTGCGAGCGCCTGGTTGCGCAGGTCGCCAAAGCCCTTGAACTCAACTTGCACCACCCGCGCACCCAGGCTGTGTGCAATCTCGGCGGTGGCGTCTGTGCTGTGAGAGTCGATCAGCACCACCTCGTCGGCCCATCGCACGCTCTCAATGGTTGCCCGCACCTTCTCCGCTTCGTTGAACGCGATGATGTAGACCGAAACCTGGGTCATCTATAGTGCAATCTTAAAAATATGCGGGCTTTCGCTGCGCTCTGCTCAGGCGAAAGCGTTTTAGTCTAGTCCATAAATGCCCCCACCCGACCTGATCTCCATCGTCATCACCACCTACAACCGCAGCGATGCGCTGCTTGCAGTGCTGCGCGGTCTGGCCGCGCAAGACGACCGGGGCTTTGAAGTGGTGGTGGCGGACGACGGCTCCACACCAGCGCACCAGCAGGCGGTGCAACAGGCCGCGCAGCAGCTCGGCCTGCCCGTCGTCCACGTCTGGCACCCTGATGTGGGCTTTACCGCCTCGCGCGTGCGCAATCTGGGCGTTTCGGCGGCGCAGGGGAACTACATCCTGTTGATGGACGGCGACTGCGTGCCCGAGGTCGATTTCGTCCGTCGTCACCGGCAGTTGCGTGAAGTGGGCTGCTTTGTCAATGGCAGCCGGGTGCTACTCAGCGCCGCATTGGCGGCTGAAGTGCTCGCCGGTCGTGCGCAGGTGCACGGTCAGACGGCTAGCTTTTGGTTGGCGCGTTGGTGGGCCCAGGACGCCAACAAGCTGACCGCTCTACTGCGCTTGCCCGACGGCGCGTGGCGCAAAAAGCCAGGTTTTCGCTGGCGCGGAATCCGCAGTTGCAATATGGGCGTATGGCGCACTGACTTTGAAGCAGTCAATGGCTTTGACGAATCCTTTGTCGGCTGGGGTCACGAAGACGCTGACTTTGTGCTGCGCCTGCACAACTTCGGAGTGTTGCGCAAAAACGGCTTTTGCGCCACCGAGGTTTACCACCTCTGGCATCCGGCTTCCAGCCGTTCTGAGGAGCTTGCAAACGCAGATCGGGTGCGCCAGCGGCAGCAAACTTTACAATTCAAAGCGGATATCGGCTACCTAGAGTGCCGCCAGCAAGGCGATGTTTTGGTCAACAGGTGGCGATAATGCGGGGTATGAAAAAATTTCTGCTTGCATTCATGGCGTGCGCCCTTGGTGCCAGCGCATTCGCCCAATTCCGAGTCGAAGTCTCCGGCGTCGGCATCACTCAGCTGCCCATCGCGGTAGCTCCCTTTCGCGGCAACGACGGCCTTGCGCAAAAGCTAGCAACCATTGTTCAGGCTGATCTGGAGCGCAGCGGCCAGTTTCGCGCAGTGGACGCAGCAAGTGCGGCGCTTGATGAAACATCCCGCCCCGACGCCTCCGCTTGGCGCAAACAGGGGGCAGACGCGCTGGTTACGGGCAGCGTTGCGCGCGTTTCCGACGACCGGTTTGACGTTCGCTTTCGCGCCTGGGACACGGTGCGCGGCCAAGACCTGGGTGGCCAAAGCTACACCGTTGCAGGCACCGACCTGCGCCTGGTGGCGCACAAAATTGCGGATGCCGTTTACGAAAAGCTTACCGGCGAGCTGGGCGTGTTTTCCACCCGCATCGCCTATGTCACGCGCAACGCCGGTGTTTTCAACCTATGGGTTGCGGACGCCGACGGTGACGGCGCCCAGTCGGCGCTTCGCAGCAGCGAGCCCATTATTTCGCCCTCTTGGTCTCCTAACGGTACCCAACTGGCCTATGTGTCCTTCGAGTCCCGCAAGCCGGTGGTTTATGTCCACGACGTCAACACGGGCAAGCGGCGGCTGGTGGCCAATTTCAAGGGCTCCAACAGCGCACCCAGCTGGTCTCCTGATGGCAAAACGCTGGCCCTCACCCTCAGCCGTGAAGGTGGCTCACAGGTCTACCTTATGGACGCCAGCGCCCCAGGCGCCGAGCCGCGCCGCTTGGCGGCGTCCACCGCCATAGACACCGAACCCACCTTTACCCCCGACGGCAAAACGGTTTACTTTGTCAGCGACCGTGGCGGCTCACCCCAGGTTTACCGTGTGCCGGTGGTCGGCGGCAGCCCGGAGCGGGTCACCTTTACCGGCACCTACAACATCTCCCCCGCGCTCAGCGCAGATGGACGCTGGCTGGCTTACGTTTCGCGTGTAAACGGTGCTTTCAAGCTCCATGTGATGGAGCTGGCCAGCGGCCAAAGCACTGCCATTACTGACACAGGTGCAGACGAAAATCCCAGCTTTGCCGGTAACAGCCGCCTCTTGCTCTATGCGACGCAACAACAGGGCAAAGAGGCTCTCATGACGAC
>JARXAU010000012.1 GCA_029865675.1 Rhodoferax sp. | reverse complement strand
GCCGCGAATTTGTCGTATTCGGCCTTGACTTCGGCGTCCGTCACCGGGTTCTTCGCCTGGAAGCTGGCGAACAGCTCACGAATGATCAAGGACTGGCGCATCAGCTCCATCTGCGTCTTGAAATCGTCGGTGGCGTCGAGTCCTTGCGCTTGCGCGGCCTGGGCAAAAATTTCACGGGCAATGATCTCTTGCTTCAACTGTCCCTGCATGTCCGGCGTGACAGGGCGGCCCGACTTGGCCACTTGCTGCGCGAGCGCATCCATGCGGCTCATGGGGACGGCCCGGCCATTGACGATGGCGACGTTTTGCGCCATGGCAGACAGGGCCATCGACAACAAGGCGGCGCTTGCAGTGGCGAGAAGAATGTGCTTTTTCATGCGGTTTCCTGTGGGATAGAGTAGCGGAGGGTAAGAGAGTGTGTGGGAGGAAAATTACGCAGTTCGCGGTGCTCAAGGCCTAGGGTTCGCGTCCGGCGTTTCAGTTTCAATGGCCAAGGCATGTAAGCCCTGGGCGATGAAATCTTGCAGAGAATCATACACAAGGCGATGGCAGGCCACGCGCGACTTGCCGGCAAAGCTGTGTGACGCAACACGTACTCGGAAGTGGGTGCCAAAGCCACTTTCGTTGGCACCTACGTGGCCCGCATGCAGATGACTTTCATCCACCACCACCAGAGCCGTGGGCGCCAAGCGTTGGCGCAGCCGCGCTTCCAAGTTCGCCGCATTGGGCATCAGGTCTTGCGTCATGGCGCGGGCCCCTCACCGTCCGCGCCGCGGAGCTTGACGTGCGGCGCGATGTAGAGGCCTTGTGCCACGATGAAAACGAGGGGAAATGCATAGCCCCAGAGTTTGAAATTGACCCAATCTTCGGTGCTGTAGTATCCCGCGACGTAAGCGTTGATGCTGGCCATGAACGCGCAATACAGAATCCACACCAGGTTCAAGCGCCCCCACACCTGCTCGGGCAACTCCATTTGGGCGCCCAGGAGCAACCGCACCACGTTTTTGTGGAACACCCACAAGGCCGTGGCCAAGCCCAAGGTCATGGCGCCGTAAAGCACCGTCGGTTTCCACTTGATAAAGCGCTCGTCGTGCAGGCCCAGGGTCAGCGCGCCAAATCCCAGCACCAGTACCAGTGTTACTTTTTGTATCAAGTCCAGGCGCCCTTGCGTCTTGAAGACGTAGGCCATTTGCAGCACGGTGGCGGCCATCAACACTGCGGTTGCGGTGTAAATGTCGTAGAGCTTGTAGGCTCCAAAAAACAACAAAATCGGGAAAAAGTCGACAAAAGGTTTCATGCTGGCGTGAAGTGTAGCGACGCAGAGTTCATGCAGTAACGCAAACCGGTCGGAGCGGGGCCGTCCTCAAACACGTGGCCCAGGTGCGCGTGGCATTGGGCGCAATGAACCTCAGTGCGCTTCATCCACAACATACCGTCCACCTTGGTGCCGACGGCGTCCGGCTTGATAGGCGCAAAGTAACTAGGCCAACCGGTGCCCGAGTCGTATTTGGTGTCCGACGCAAAAAGCGGCTGGTCGCAACAAATACAGCGGTAGGTGCCGCTTTGCTTGTTGGACTCCCAGCGCCCGGTGAAGGCGCGTTCGGTGGCTTCATGGCGGGTTACGTCAAAGGCCTTGGGCTCCGCGCCTTTGGCTTGCAGCAGTTCGCGCCATTCGTCGTCGGTTTTGGTGATCATGGTGGAGGTTTCCTTCAAAAAAAAGGGGGTCAAGAGCTGCAACTGATTTCAATGCCAGCGGCCCAGTCTGGTGCAAAACCGGCCCAGGTCTCGTGGCTAGGGTGCTCGTCAAACGGCTGGGCCAACACACTTTGCAATGCCTGGAGCACAGAGAAATCTTTCTCCTTGGCCGCCTGAATGGCGAGTTCGCCCAGGTGGTTGCGCAGAACGTATTTGGGGTTGGTGCGCAGCATACGCGCCGATACCGATGCGGGTGACTCGCCATCATTGTGATCATGCAGTGCGTGAAACTGGGTTAACAGTGCGTCGGCTCCAGCGCGGTCAATGAACAGATCACGCACGCTGGTGTCTGCGGGGTGCATGGCCCCAGCCCAGTGGCTTAAGCGGTGCCAAAAAATCGTGAAATCCACCCGGTCTTGCGCGAGCAGTTTGAGCGCCGCCTCAATCAAAGGCTTTTGCGTGTCGTGCGCCTGGGCAAAGCCGAGTTTGGCGGCAAAGCGCGTGGCCAGGGCCTGCGGGTAATGGGTTTTAAAGGTTTCCAAGGCGGCGACGGCCTGCTCCTGGTCGTCGATCAAAGGCAGCAGCGCCTGGCCTAAGCAGTACAAATTCCAATACGCCACGTTGGGCTGCTTGTGGAAGGCGTATCGGCCTTGGGTGTCTGAGTGGTTGCAGATGTGGGTCGGGTCGTAGGCGTCCAAAAACTGGAAGGGGCCGTAGTCCAGAGTGAGGCCCAAAATGCTCATGTTGTCAGTGTTCATCACACCGTGGCAAAAGCCCACCGATTGCCAATGCGCCACCATCTCGGCTGTGCGCTGGGTCACCTGCGCCAACAGCGCCACATAGGGGTTGGAGGCCTGTCGGCATTCGGGGTAATGGTGCTCAATCACGTAGTTGGCCAGGGTCTTGAGTTGCGCATGCTGCTGGCCATGAGAGAAGTGCTCAAAGTGCCCAAAGCGCACAAAGCTTGGCGCGACACGCGTGACCACCGCCGCGGTTTCCCGCTCTTCGCGCCAGACGGGCGCGTCCGACCCGGTCAAGCACAGCGCGCGGGTGGTGGGCACGCCCAGCGCGTGCATGGCCTCGCTGCACAAAAACTCGCGTATGGAACTGCGCAGCACCGCGCGGCCATCGCCTCGGCGTGAAAACGGCGTGGGTCCGGCGCCTTTGAGTTGCACTTCTAGGCCTGCGATTTCGCCTAAAGAGCAGGCCCGACCATCCCCCAACTGGCCAGCCCAAACGCCGAACTGGTGGCCGCTGTACACGCTGGCGGTTTGAATAATGCCTGGGGGCAATTGGTTGCCGGAAAAGGTTTGGAGCAGGGTGTCGCGGCAGCCCCAATCCGAGGCCAAGCCCAAGGCGTGTGCCAGCATGTCATTGCGTGCCACCCAGTAGGGTGCTGGCAGGGGGGAGGGCGACAAGGGCGCGACAAAGTCCTCACCCAACGATGCGTATCGCTGCGTCCATGCCAAGTCTGGCTGACCGAAGTCCGCCGGGGCGGGTGGCAGGTTCATTTTGGGCGCAGTGGGCTGGGTCATAGAGACATTTTCTAACAAGCGCCTTTGGCCCTGTGCAAAGTAGGCGGGCATTGCTGCAATGCACCATATTTAGGGGGCGGCAGGTGCAGTTAATATGCCGCGTGTGAGGGGTTCAGCGTCCATTTTGACGTCGGTTTTTTAGAGGGATTTCTATGCTCGGGTTGATGCAAAGCCAGCAGTTGCTCATTTCTTCTTTGATTGAGTTTGCCGATCGACACCACCATGAGGGCGAAGTCGTTTCGCGGCGGGTGGAGGGGGATATTCACCGTTGTACGTACCGCGATATCGCGCAGCGCTCGCGCCAAGTAGCCCACGCGCTGGACCAGATGGATTTGGGTTTTGGTGACCGGGTTGCCACCTTGGCATGGAATGGCTACCGTCACCTGGAGTTGTATTTCGGCGTGAGCGGGTCGGGTCGGGTCTTGCATACGCTCAATCCCCGTTTGCACCCGGACCAAATTGTGTGGATCGCCAACCATGCAGAGGACCAGGTTCTGTGTTTTGACATGAGTTTCCTGCCTATCGTCAAGGCGGTGCACAGCCGGTGCACCACCATCAAGCATTTCATTGCGCTGTGCGACGCGGACAAACTGCCAGCGGACAGTGGCATTCCTGGTTTGCAAAGCTACGAGGCTTGGATCGCCTCGCACGGCAGCACTTACTACTGGCCCGAGTTTGACGAAAACTCCGCATCAAGCATGTGCTACACCAGCGGCACCACAGGCAACCCCAAGGCCGCGCTCTACAGCCACCGTTCCACCATCTTGCACGCATGGGCCGGTGCTCTGCCCGACGCCTTGAACATGAGTGCGCGCGACAGCGTGTTGCCCGTGGTGCCCATGTTCCACGTTAACGCCTGGGGCTTGCCCTATGCCGCCGCCATGACAGGAGCCAAGATGGTGTTCCCAGGCCCCGCGATGGATGGCAAGTCGATTTTTGAGTTGATTGAGTCTGAAAAGGTCACCTTTGCTGCCGGTGTGCCCACGGTATGGCAAATGATGCTCGGCCACATGCAACAGGCCGACTTGCGTTTTTCTACGCTCAAGCGCACGGTGATTGGCGGCTCGGCGTGCCCGCCGGCCATGATCACTGCGTTCAATGATGTCTACGGTGTCGAAGTGCTGCACGCCTGGGGCATGACAGAAATGTCCCCCTTGGGCACCGTTTGCACACTGAAGAATAAACATGTGCCCATGGGGTCACAGGAAAAAATGACCGTGCGTCTCAAGCAGGGGCGCGCTCTGTACGGCGTGGATATGAAAATTGTTGACGATGTGGGTGCCGAGTTGCCTTGGGACGGAAAGGCCTACGGTGATCTGCTGGTTAAAGGGCCTTGGGTCATCAGCGAATACTACAAGGGCGAGGGCGACTCTCCCCTGGTGGATGGCTGGTTTCCTACCGGCGACGTGGCCACCATTGATGCCGATGGCTACATGCAAATTACCGACCGTAGCAAAGACGTCATCAAATCCGGCGGCGAGTGGATCAGCTCTATCGATGTGGAAAACATCGCCATGGCGCACCCAGCGGTGGCCATGGCCGCTTGCATCGGGATGAAACACCCCAAATGGGATGAACGCCCCATCGTGGTGGTGGTCAAGAAGCCAGGCGCCGACGTCAGCCGAGAGGGACTACTGGCGTTTTACGAGGGTCGAACCGCAAAGTGGCAAATCCCGGACGATGTGATTTTTGTCGACGCGATTCCTCTGGGTGGAACCGGAAAAATGCAGAAAACCAAGTTGCGCGAGGCCTTGCAGGACTACAAACTGCCCGGCCTCTAAACAGCACTTGTTCGCGGGACGAGATCGCTCTAAATGATGAAAAGCATCTATCTCTCAGGCGACATGCCTAGGGTGAACCCGTAGTAGCGCAGTGGCCGATGTCATGTAGCCTAGTCAGTTGAACCAACCCAGGAGTTTTCATGAAGTTTGTACTCAAATCTGCCGCCCTTGCGGTTGCGTTGCTAGTTGTCAGCAGCGCGTTTGCCCAAAAGGGCGAGACCGTCAAATTGGTGCGGATTGATCCTTTGACAGGTCTGCTCGGACCGGTCGGCGTTAGCCAGCTCAAGGGCTACCAGTTCTTTGCCGAAAAATACAGCGGCAAAGGCAATCCGGCGGGCGTCAATTTCGAAGTCATCGGTATGGACAACAAGCTCAGCCCCACCGAGAGCTTGAATGCACTTAAAGCGGCCATCGACCAGGGTGTGCGTTACATCATCCAAGGAAATGGCTCTTCCGTGGCATTGGCCCTGAGCGACGCGGTGTCCAAGCACAACGAGCGCAACCCCGGCAAAGAGGTGGTTTACCTCAACGACTCGGCAGTGGACCCCGACCTGACCAATAGCAAATGCAGCTACTGGCACTTCCGCTTTGACGCGGACACGTCCATGAAGATGGAAGCCATGTCGAGTTTTATGGCAGACCAGACTGACATCAAAAAGGTCTACATCCTGGGCCAAAACTACTCGCACGGGGTGCAAGTGGCCAAATTTGCCAAGGAAACCCTGGCGCGCAAACGCCCTGATATCCAGATCGTGGGCGAGGACCTGCACCCGCTGGCCCAGGTGCGCGACTTTGCGCCCTACATCGCCAAAATCAAGGCTGCAGGCGCTGACACGGTGATCACTGGCAACTGGGGCTCTGACCTGTCGCTGCTGGTCAAGGCCGCCAACGAGAACGGCTACACCGGCAAGTTCTTTACCTACTACGCTGGTGTGACCGGTACGCCCACCGCCTTGGGCACCAATGGTGCGGGCCGGGTCTACCAAATCGCCTACAGCCACTACAACATGGGCGGCCAGATGGCCAAGTGGATGGACGAGTTCAAGACCAAGTACAACGACGACTTCTACACCGGCTCCACCATCCGCATTTTTGAAACACTGGGTGCGGCCATGGCCAAGGCCAAGTCCACTGACCCGGTCAAAGTCGCCGCAGCGCTAGAAGGCATTTCGGTGAAGAGCTTTAACGGTGAAGTGGAAATGCGCAAAGTGGACCACCAGTTGCAGCAGCCGCTGTACATGACGGTCTGGCAAAAGGCCGACAAGAAATACCCTTACAGCCCGGAGAACACCGGAATGACCCTGGTGCCGTTGAAGGAGTATCCCAACTACGTCTCCAGCACGCCCACCAGCTGCCAGATGAAGCGACCCGGCTGATCGCCCGTTCGCTGGTTCAGAGCCCGTGACGCGGCGTGCCGCAACGGGCTCTTTTGTTTTTTGGTTTGCAGGGAGAAGCTGGGTATGGAGTTTTTTATCATCTCGACGCTCAACGGCATCAGCTACGGGCTGCTGCTGTTCATGCTGAGCTCGGGGCTGACGCTGATTTTCAGCATGATGGGCGTGCTCAACTTCGCCCACGCGAGCTTTTACATGCTGGGGGCCTATGTGGGTTATTCGGTGTCGCAAGTTGTTGGCTTCTGGCCTGCGCTTGTGATTGCGCCACTGGTAGTGGGTGCTTTGGGCGCGGTGTTTGAGCGGTATTGCCTGCGCCGGGTGCACAAGTTTGGCCACGTGCCCGAGCTGCTCATTACCTTTGGACTGACCTATGTGGTGCTGGAGCTGGTGCAGCTGATTTGGGGCCGCATTGCTATCGAATTTCAGCCGCCGGCTGCATTGCAAGGGCCGGCGTTTACCCTTGTGAATGACCTTGTTTCGGGCCTGCGGATGGTGTGGGGTGCCGCCCCGGCGCAAATGTGTGGCGCGGCCGACCCAGCGTTGAACGCGGTGTGTTCGCCGTTCCCGGCCACACGCGCGTTTATGGTGCTGGTGGCGCTGACCATGCTGGTGTCCATCTGGCTGCTGCTGACCCGCACACGGGTCGGGCTGGTCATTCAGGCAGCGCTCACCCACCCCGAGGCGGTGGAGTCTCTGGGCCACAACGTGCCCCGGGTTTTGATGCTGGTGTTCGGTGCTGGCGCCGCTCTGGCCGGGCTGGCCGGGGTGATTGGCGGCAGCACATTCTTGACCGAGCCTTCCATGGCCGCCACCGTGGGCTCCATTATTTTTGTGGTGGTCGTGGTGGGCGGCATGGGCTCGCTCTCCGGGGCTTTTTTGGCGTCGCTGCTGATCGGCACGATTCAGACTTTTGCAGTGGCGTTTGATTACTCGCTCTCAGGGCTGTTTCAGTCTCTCGGGTTGGCTGCGGGTACTGGCACCTTGATGACCATGAAGCTGTCGCAAGTGGCGCCCATCTTGCCCTACCTCTTTCTGGTGTTGATTTTGATTTTTCGGCCCAAAGGCCTTTTGGGTAACCGGGAAGGATGAGCACCATGAACCGTTGGAATGCGCGCATTGGGTCTTTGCGCTTATGGTTGGTGTTTGCCGCAGTGATGCTGGTGGCGCCCAAAGTGTTTAGCAGTGGCTTGTCAATCACCATGCTCTCGCAAATGGGCATCGCCATCATCGCCTGCCTCTCCTACAACATGCTGCTGGGCCAAGGCGGCATGCTGAGTTTTGGCCACGCGGTGTACACCGGGCTGGGCGCTTTTGTGGCCATCCACGCGCTCAATATGTACTCAGGCGCGGGCGTTTTGCCCGTGTCTTTGGTGCCCGTGGTCGGCGGCCTCGCGGGCATGGCGTTTGCCGCCTTGTTTGGCTATGTCACCACCCGCAAATCAGGCACCACCTTTGCCATGATCAC